>JANMHA010000313.1:0-4226 GCA_031374925.1 Pirellula sp.
TTAGTACGCCAAAACGGCGTCCGTCGGAGGCAAGCTCCGATCGGACGGAAATGCTTCACCGCGTTGCCCCGGGAGGGTCGTGCGAAGCGAGAGGAGGGTGAAGTGCCATCGGCATTTGCACAAATCAGTTCACCCTGCGCCGGCCTGTGCCGGACTGTGGCCGACCCTCCCGGAGGAGAGAGCGGAGAGAGAGGGTAACTCTTGTTGAAGCTAGCGCTCTGAGCGTGCCACACCCCGAAATTGTCCCCTTTCGCTTTGCGAATGCCAGTTTTCTTGCTTTGCCGTTATTAATTGTCGTTCGCAAAGTCAATTACCCTCAAAATATTCTGTGACCGGATCGCTCCCTTTTTTGGCCGGGGCGCTCCTTTTTTGGCCAGGGCGCTTCTTATTGGCTCTTATTGGCCCGGCACTCGGTGACCCAGCATCAGTGTCGCAAAGCGACACCGCCTCAAAAAATGTTATCTGTGTCTAGTGGCAGACTAAGTCGCCTTGGTTTAAATTAACGCCCGCCGGTGGTAGCATTCCGTAAACCCCCACAATGATTGAGTTCGCTCAACCCTTCCCCAATTTGAGATTGCCTATGTCCTCTACTGAAACTTCCTCTGCCCCAAATGCTCAGCGTCTTCTTTGGGCTGGATTCATGGCCATCCTCGCAGCTGGCGTGGGATTCTCGGTGCGAGGAGGGATACTCGGGCAATGGGCGGAGCAATATGGATTCACGATGACCGAACTGGGTTTGATAACCGGGGGGGGACTAACTGGATTCGGTGTCATTATTCTCTTAAGCTCATTCATTGCCGATGCTGTCGGATATGGAAGGCTTATGTGGATTGCTTTCTTGACGCATCTTCTGTCCGCAATTCTAACGTTAGCGGCCGGTTGGGCGTTTGAAGCCGGTGGAAAAGGGGCCGCTTTCCAGTGCCTTTACTGGGGAATGTTCTTGTTTGCCGTTGGTAACGGTGTTTGCGAAGCAGTTGTGAATCCTCTTGTGGCGAGTTTGTTCCCTCGCAACAAAGCCCATTACCTTAATATTTTGCATGCCGGATGGCCAGGTGGCTTGATTATCGGCGGCCTGCTTTCGTATTTTATGGTCGGCGGTAATGGAGCCAAAGCGGTAGCCTGGCAAATCCAAATGTCCTTCTTTTTAGTGCCAGTCGTACTGTACGGACTCATGATCTTGGGGCAAAAGTTCCCGGCTTCGGAAGCTACTACGGCTGGCGTTAGTTCTGGCAAGATGTTCTCGTATTTGTTCCATCCACTGATGATTGTGATGCTGATCATCCACGCTTTGGTTGGATACGTTGAACTTGGAACGGATTCTTGGATCAGCAAAATCACAGGAGCCATCATGGCGTCTCCTCAATATGGTTTGCTTTTGTTTGTTTACACGTCCGGTTTGATGTTCGCTTTGCGATTTTTCGCAGGTCCGATTGTTGAAAGGATTTCGCCTTTGGGGCTGCTCGCTGTTAGCGCACTGTTAGGCTTCGTCGGTCTTCAATTGCTTGGATCCGCCACCACAATCCTTATGTGCATTGTGGCAGCAACTGTGTACGCATTCGGAAAGACTTTTTTGTGGCCAACAATGTTGGCTGTTGTTTCGGAACGTTTCCCACAGGGTGGAGCGATTACCATCGGCGCGATGGGTGGTATTGGAATGCTCTCGGCAGGACTTCTGGGAGGTCCAGGAATCGGATTCAAACAGGATTTCCATGCTTCCAAGCAACTAGCTGAGGGAGATCCAGCGATTTACGAACGATATAAGGCTGGAAATGAAAACAGCTTCTTGTGGTTCAAGACTGTCGGACTCGATGGAAGCAAAGTCGCAGTTCTCGATGATAACGGCAAGGAACTCGCTCGCGCCGGCGAAATCCTTGTAAAAGAAGGAAAAACAGATGCGAATCACGCCAAGCTTGCGAGTTGGTGGGAAACAGCAAAAGAGACCGCGGGCACCGACAAGAAACCTGTAGACGAGGCCGGTCTAAATGGAGGCCGTATGGCTCTTAGATTGACCTCCTACATTCCTGCGACAATGTTGTTGCTCTACTTGATTCTGCTCGCATATTTTACTGTTTCAGGTGGATACAAGCAGATTCACATCGAATCCGTTTCGAACGCTTGATATTGTTGTAATGCTCATTTACTAACTGCGATTTTTCAATATGAAAACAACCCGCACCTACAAGCGTCTGGCCGTTTGCTTGACGCTTGTTTTTTGTTTTATGCCTTCGTTCGTCGGCAATTCATCGGCTCAGGAAAAAAGTGTTCGGCCGGGGATTAATGCTCCTTTCGAAAAGCCGACTCCCTCTGAATTCCTGGAGAAATTCGAGGTCGAAAGCCGGGAGGTCTTTGCCAATCGAAATGAGATCGTAGCAGCTTCCAAGATTGTTCCTGGAATGACGATAGCTGATATCGGGGCTGGCACCGGCCTGTTTACACGATTGTTTGCAAAAGCAGCTGGCCCGAATGGCAAGGTCATTGCAGTCGACATCGCCCAAAGTTTCTTGGATCATATTCTCGAAACTTGCAAGCCGGAAAAGCTTTCCAACGTTACGACGCAGCTTTGCAATCAAGAATCCTGCTTGCTGGCCCCCAACACGATCGACATGGCATTCGTTTGCGATACCTACCACCATTTCGAGTTTCCATTCAAGACCACGGCTTCCATCTTCAAAGCCTTGAAACCTGACGGCAGGTTGATCCTCATCGACATGAATCGGATCCCTGGCGTGAGTAGCGATTGGGCCATGAATCACGTCCGGGCTGATCGAGAAACGGTCGAAAAGGAAATCGCTTCCTGCGGCTTCGTTCAAGCGGAAACGCCAGAACTCGGGCTGAAAGAAAACTACTTCATCGTTTACCGCAAAGGCAAGCTCGACTCAGCCAACCCATCGCAGGTCTCCATAAAACAAGCGATGGATGGGTTTGTCGCGAAGAACGAAGTGGCTGGTGTGGTCACGATGGTGGTCACTCCGAACAAAACACTACATCTAGAATCCACTGGATTCTCGGACCTAGTCAGCCAATCACCCATGAAGACCGATTCGATCCATTGGATCGCTTCCATGTCCAAGCCGGTTACCGCCACATGCGTGATGATGCTAGTGGACGAGGGCAAGCTTGCGTTGTCCGATCCGATTGCAAAATACTTGCCAGAGATGGCTGGTCTTGGGTCTTCTACAGGCGAAGCAGCAACCGTAACGATTGAGCAATTGCTCAATCACACTTCGGGGATGCGTGAGCTTCCCGGTGGTGAAGCATACACGTCACCGACCCTAGCGGTGGCTGCGGAGAAGTACGCAAAGCTTCCGTTGCAATTCGAACCGGGTAGCAAATGGCAATACAGCCAAACCAGTATCAACACCGCGGCAAGAATCGTCGAAGTGGTGTCTGGAAAGAGCTTTGATGTGTTTGTCAACGAACGGGTGTGCATGCCACTCGGCATGCGAGACACCACTTTCTATTTGAGCGATGCTCAAATGCCTCGACTGGCCAAAAGCTATTCGAAGGGGGCCGATGGCATGTTGAAAGAGTCCCCGATTGGTTTGTTGGCAGGCAAGAAACCAACCGATCGAGATCGAATGCCGGCTGCCAACGGTGGTCTTTTTTCAACCATCAACGACTACGCAACGTTTTGTCAGATGCTTCTCAATGATGGCAAGTGGAATGGCCAGCAAATCCTTTCTGAAATATCGGTTGTACGACTGAGAACGCCGACCACAGGGGATTTGAAGACCGGATTCACCACAGGAAACGCTTGGGGAATTGGATGTTGTGTCGTCCGCGAACCGCAGGGCGTTTCTCAAGCACTTTCGGCTGGTTCATTCGGTCATGGTGGGGCTTACGGCACGCAAGCGTGGATCGACCCGATCCGAAAACGCGCTTACTTGATCATGGTGCAACGAGCGAATTTCCCGAATGCGGACGATTCCGATTTGAGGAAGCAATTTCAGCAGTTGGCAGCTGAGTTGCCGAACTGAAAAAACGACCCGTAGCTGCACACGCCTCATCCCCCTTTCGTTGAATCCCGGTTAGCTCGGTTAGCCCGAGCCTGAAGGATTTCCCGTCCGATCGGAGCTTGTCTCCGACAGACGCCGTTTTGGTGTCCTATGACTGCGGTTCTGCCCGCAAATTCACGCACCCCACTCCCGCCGCCCCCCCCCCAGGCGGGCGAGGCGGGGGGGGGGGGCGGCGGTGAGGCGGTTGTGGGAGTGCGCCCAAAAAGGGTT
>JANMHA010000391.1:0-2433 GCA_031374925.1 Pirellula sp.
CACCTGACCCACAATGTCCACAAGGGCAACATGGACCGCTGGTTCCAGTTTTACGAACGTCTGTTCAATTTTCGCCAGATCCGGTTTTTCGATATCGAAGGCAAGTTCACCGGACTGCACAGCCGTGCCCTGACCTCGCCCTGCGGACGGATACGCATTCCGATCAACGAGGACCGGGGCGAGACCGGGCAGATCGTGGAGTATCTGAAGCGGTACAAGGGGGAAGGGATCCAGCATATCGCGGTGGGGACCGACGACATCTATGCGGCGGTAGACGAGATTGCTTCGCGCGGGGTCAAGTTCATGCCGAAGCCGCCGAAAGCCTATTACGTCCTGTCCAGAACCCGGGTGGCGGGGCATGACGAGCCTATCGACCGGTTGGCCGAGCATGGCATATTGATCGACGGCGAAGGCGTGGTCAACGGGGGCGAGACGCGAATTTTGCTGCAGATATTCTCGAAAACCGTGATCGGGCCGATTTTCTTTGAGTTCATTCAAAGGAAGGGCGACGACGGGTTTGGCGAGGGCAATTTCCGCGCGCTGTTCGAAAGCATCGAGCAGGATCAGATTGACCGGGGTGTGCTGAAGGCGTCCTGAGGACGTTGGGCGAATTGCATCCTGCAGTGCGCATCCTACAAGGGGTTGCGCGCCAGCGCGAAGGCCTGCGCCAAGGTGTCCGCCTCGCCGACATGGTTCATCAGGATCAGGATCAGGCGGGCGTTGAGGGCGTGGCTTTCGGCCTCGCTCAACCCTTTGTGGGCGGCGAGCAAGGCGGCATAGGTGGCGTCAGGGTCGGGCAAATTGGGAGTGGTGATCAGCATGGGTCAATCCTGCCAAATGGCGGTGAGCGCTTGGGCGATTGCTGTCGGATCGGCGGTCAGCCAGCGGGCGGCGACGATCTGATCGGGGCGGATCAGGTAGAGGGCGGCGGGGACCGGGCCAAGGTAGCGGGCTTGCAGTTCGGGGGTCGGGGCGAGGGTCAGGGTTCGCAACCCCGCGACCTTTGGGGCCGCGGTGCCGATGGCCAGAAGCACGGGGTCGTGGCCCAACTGATCGATGAGCCAGCCGCCCGACAAGGGCGCGTCGGGCGCGACTGAACCGGGCCGGGAGGTTGCAGGCAGGGCCTTATCGTCCGGCGCTTCCAGTGGATAGGTGCAGGGGCGCGACAGGCGGCCCGAGTTCACCAGCGGTCGCGCAAACGGGGCGCGGGCGGCGAGGTGCAGGACGGCGTCGCGGAACAGGCGCTCGGCGCCGGGAGCGGGCGACATGAAACGGGTTGTGCGGGAGGAGTTCATCAGGTTCTCGTCCGCGCCATGCTGGCGTTCGCGGTCATAGCCGTTCAGGATCACGGGGTTGCCCCCCTTGGTCACGGCGGCAAGGCGCCAGCCGAGGGCATCGACATCCTGCAGGCCGCCGTTGCCGCCCCGTGCACCGAAGGGCGAGACGATATGGGCGCTGTCACCGGCAAAGATGACATGGCCGTGGACGAACTTCGCCAGACGGCGGCATTGGAAGGTATAGACCGATACCCAGTCGAGGCGAAAATCGCGGTGCCCCACGGCCTTTTCGATGCGGGGGATCACGCGGTCGGGGGTCTTTTCAGCTTCGGGGTCGGCGTTCCAACCCAATTGCAGGTCGATCCGGTAGATGTTGTCGGGCTGTTTGTGCAGAAGGGCCGACTGGCCGGGGTGAAAATTCGGCTCGAACCAGAAACGGCGTTCGGACGGGAAGTTGCCCTGCATCTCGATATCGGCGATCAGGAAGCGTTCCTCGAACAACTCTCCGGCGAAATCCAGACCCATCGTGGTGCGGATATCGCTGCGGGCGCCGTCGCAAGCGACCAGATAGTCGGCCTCCAGCACATAGTCCCCGTCCGGGGTTCCGACGGTCAGCGCGACATGGTCGGTCTGGGTCAGGGCGGTGACCTTGTTCTTCCAGCGCAGGTCGATCAGGTCGGGGAATTCTGCCGCGCGGGTGACCAGATACTCCTCGACGTAATACTGCTGCAGGTTCACGAAGGCCGGCATCTTGTGGCCCGGGTCGGGTTGCAGGTCGAAATTCCAGATCTCTTCCTCGCGGTGCAGGGTGCGGCCAACCTTCCAGATCACGCCCTTGTCGACGCATTTCTGCCCGACGCCAAGGCGGTCCAGAATCTCGAGGCTGCGCTTGGACCAGCAGATCGCGCGCGAGCCGACCGAGACGACGTTGTTGTCGTCCAGCACCACCGAGGGCACGCCGTACTGCGCGAGGTCGATGGCCAGCGCCAGCCCGATGGGACCTGCGCCGACGATCACGACCTTGTGGCGCGGCTCGGGTCCGGTCAGGCCGGGCGGGGCGACATAGGGGAAGGGGCGGTAGTCGTAAACCATTGCTATCCCTGCAGTTCCGCCCACATAGCCAGATCGCGCGCAGCGGTCCAGATGCGGGGGGTAT
>JANMHA010000479.1:0-118293 GCA_031374925.1 Pirellula sp.
GGCCAACAATGTTTGACGGCGGCGTTCGGTTCTATCATTTGAAGGAAGAGTTGTTATGGCCGAAGGTAGCATCAAAAAGTTGACGGACAAGGGTTTCGGGTTCATCAACGTCGGCGGCGGCAAAGATTTGTTTTTTCATTCGTCGAGTGTCAAGGGCGCGACTTTCAACGAGTTGCACGAAGGCCAGAAGGTCTCCTATACCGAAGGTAAAGGACCTAAAGGACCATGCGCAGAGAACGTTAAGCCTGTCTAGTTTTTGGTTGTTCAGTTTGGTTTGGGTATCGTAGCAAGGTATTCTTGTTACTTCATAAACGTAAGTTGAATAGAAAAGAATGATCTGCGCCTCCAGCTAGCGCAATAGAAGCACTGGAGGCCCTCAAGGCGATTGTGTATCTAATACGCAACTTTTGCTCACTTTCGCGGAGCGAAAGGCGACAATAATAAATTCACAGCCTGGGTTAATGTCCGCCCTTGGCAGGTGCTGCAGCTTCTGCTGCTTTTTCTTGAGCTGCGAGCTCCGAGGCTTTCGCGTCCAACACTTTACCGGAGGTAAGTCGTTCCGTCTTGGCAGCAGGTTCCTCGAATACTTCGGTTAAAACGAACACTTCAACCCGAGAATCGCTCGACTGGTCTACTTCCTCGGCTACAAATCGCGGATCGGAATTACCGGCGGCGCTTGGACGCAGTCGTCGCGAGTCGATTCCTTGTTCTACCAAGAATTGTGTGACCGCCATGGATCGTTTGTACGAGATATTCCAAGCGTCGAAGGCGGATTGAGGCGTGTTGCCGCTGCTGGCAGAATGGCCACGAACCTCGATGCGATGTTGCTTGCCTTCTAATTCTGGAATCAAGTCCAAAAGCGTTTGCTTTCCTTCGTCGTTGAGTTCGACCGAATTCAACGGAAAAAGCACCATGGAGCCGACATTGCTTTTCTCCCCTTCGTCCGTCATTTTTCGGAACTTGTTCTCACCCTCGGATTTCTTGGTGCCACGGACTTTGGTGACGCGTCGATTGCCGTTGCCATTGCTACTGGACGGAATCATCGACTGAGCATCGCTACCAGTCATTCGTTTTCCACCTGGATTTCGAAAGTGCTCCGCAACCGCTTTAACGACCTCGGGCTTTTGGGACGTTAGCCACATCACCATAAAGAAGGCCATCATCGCCGTTACGAAGTCTGCGTACGCGACTTTCCATGCCCCACCGCCACCGCTTGCCATGGTTTACGCTCCACCTGAATCAACGGTCTTGAACAGCTTTTCGATTTCTTCCACTGTTGGGCGAACATCGCTTTCGAGTCCGCGTCGTCCGGTTTCTATTGCCATTTTTGGCTGCATACCATTGAAGAAGCCTTGGAGCACACATGCGATCGTTCGGAAGTAAGCACTTTCGGAGTGCCCGATACTAGCCATCTTGGCTGCAAGAGGGCCAAAGAACCCGTAGGAGGCTAAAATACCCAGAAAAGTACCGACCAGAGCGGCACCCACCTTGTGACCGATTTCAGCTGGCGGCCCATCGATGTGCCCCATCGTTACCACGATCCCGAGCACGGCCGCAACGATCCCGAATCCGGGAAGTCCGTCAGCCGTCTTCGAAAGGGCATCGACGGGATGGTGGTGTTCCGATTCCATTGCCCCTATTTCGATTTCCATTAGGTTTCCGACATCTTCAGGTCGAACGGAGCCATCTATTACTGGCCCAAATGCACCCTTAATAAAATCGGTAGCATGATGGTCGGCTGCTAGTTTTGGATACTTTGCAAAGACGGCACTCTTGTGCGGGTCCGCGATATGACCTTCAAGAGCAAGCAACCCATCTCGACGAGCGATTCGAAACAGTTCGTACAGCGCCGAGAAAGTTTCTTCGTATGATTTCTTGCCGTATGGGGCTCCCTTGAGTGTCTGAAGAAGTCCCTTAACCAGTCCTTTTAATACGCTCATGGGGGACATGACAATGAGAGCACCCAACGATGCTCCTCCGATTGTCACAAACTCGGACGGATGAACGAGCGACTCGAGGTGCCCACCAGCCATCATGAAGCCGCCAAGCACGCAACCAGTAACACACAGACATCCGAGAATGACAACCATACCATTGGATCCTTTGAAGAGATGAACCCAGGTATATAGCCCTCAATCGCGACGGCGGCAAAGTTTCCTAGTCAGGTAATGAATTAGGAGCCTTGAGAATATTACGAAATTGCCGGCAAAAACGATTGCGCCGATTGCAGCTGCGCCCGTGACTCGAACGGATTGCCGCAGGGTCGCCACCCGCTGCGTTCAAAGCCCTCTTACGCCTCGCACTTTTGCAGGGCGAAGGGCGACGATAGGCGATATTAAGGTTGTGCCGTCAGTACTGCCGTACCTGTCGTTAGCAATTGGAATCGCAAGGCCCCGGCATCATAAGGAGCACGTTGGCGAAGGCATGGAGCTGGCGAACCCGGACGGTAGTGCCCCGTGCTGTAGCGCTCCTCGAGCGGCCGCTGCAGGTAGGAATGATAAGGCAAGAAAGCAATGTTCGTAAAGAAGGTCGCACCCGAAACAAGCGGCTGAAGGCATGGAAATCGCTCCTGGCCGTGTCTTTCCAACATCGTCTCTTCGAAATAGACCGGCTGATGGCAATACACTGGTGCCGTCCATGTTTTGCTGCCTAACGCCCAAAAGCCGTAGCGGTCTGCTCCGCAGGGTAGTTGTATGGTGGGAGGCAATCTACCGGCTACCAAGTCCTCTGGAGCCGAACCTGTTCCAACACCTTGAATTGACGTGTTTGGTATTGACAATGCTGTCAAAACGAGCGGTTCGCGATTCTTCGCTTTCGAGTTGTCTTTTTCTTCCGTGGCCCGCGTTGAGGCAGGGTCTCTCGAATCAACCGATTGGCTAGAAGCGGCATTACTAACGAGGGCGTCGCGGAAAACATTTTCTTGCGATTGCAATGCGCCGCAAGAAACTGCTACGCCAAGCCCAGCGATACAAGTTGACTTGTTCAGATACGTTAACAACTTGGTCGTGCGTGCCATCCTGGCTTTCATGAGTGACATCCTGCCACCTACTAAAAAAGTGTATTAAAAGTCGACCTAGGGGTAGACCGATGGCAATGCACCGGTGGTCGACTTGCTGAAGTTCTCGGCATAAAGCCACTGTTCGCTTAAGGATTGCAACAGGAATTCAGGTTGTAAGTACCGATGAGCACTGCGGCGCCGGTCCTAGCCGTCAATCTTTTCCAAATGCGAGCTTACAGGGCTAGTCAGTGGCGGCTTGGAAACTTGAAAGACTAGTACAAAAATCAAAATGCTAAGCAGAATCAGAGAAATCGATGCCAGCAAAATCACCATCGTCAACTGCTGTCGCCGCTTTTGCATTCGTTTTTTGAGAACCGCGCCAGAACGAATTGAGGGCGTACCATCAAGTCCGATGTCCGATTTAACAATTGCCCCTTCTATCCGATCGGCTGACAGAATCTCGTTTAAACTCGTCGCCATGGCTGGTACTGTTGGGCCTGCAAATAAATCGGGCACAAGCTCGCTCGCTGCTTGCCATTGAGCCAATCCCTCCCGCCAAAGGAAAGAATCAGCCGTTACTCTCGACTCAGTTATCCAATTCATAAGCAAGGCCGAAGAAGCTGGGCCAAATTGACCGCCACTGGGCGGTCGAACAAACCACTTTGCGTCAATAGCTCTTGCGAACACTTCGGGCATCCGTTTGGGTTCATTCTTTGGATCCTCTAACACTTTTGTATCGGAATCGCATAGCACTTCTTTGGCGGCCTGGAATCCGCTTCGAATCACATCCGAATCAGTTGGGTTCGATTCGATTGCGATGGAAACGGAATCGGAATCCTTCGTAGCGAGTTTAGTACTTTTTGATGGGTTTGTTTTTTTTGATGAACTTCCTTTGAGGAACGCTTCGCGTACCTTGGCAACCGCTGAGTTATCCTGCGCATCATCTAACGCAGAGGAATAGGATGCGTCGGCAAATGGTATTCGAAAAGAACCACTGCAATTGGGACATTTACCTCGCTTACCTGCCTGAAAGTCCTTAACATGCAAAGCATAACTGCAAAGATGGCAAACAAAATGTATTCCCATACTAAAACGTTCTCCGTTGCCAGTCGCTATCTATAGGTGTCATGGCATTTGCTGCATGCTTGATCGATGCGACCGACCGAGGTCCTCGCAAGTTCTGCGTCATTTGAGCGGGTCGCTTTGACGACATCGAGCGAGGCTTGGGTCATGACAACTGCAAATTGTTTGTACTCTGCGTATTCAGAATCGGTCATGCCTGGCTGTTGAATAATACTCCCAAACATGGCTATCAATTCCGCATATTTAATCACATCCTCCTGACTGTCTCGAAACTTTTTCTCGTTGTTCGTTGACGGGAGTAATTTTTCACGCAATGCCCATTCAAGTATTTGCATTGTTGGCCCGCGGTCCGCAGTGTCTGCCCAGCTCACCTCGTCTGCGTTTCCGGTTAGTTTAGTTCCCTTGAGCAGGTTTTGCAGATCCTGTTGTCGCAGTTTGGCTTCGTTAAAAACAGGCTGCGTTCCCACCTTGCAATTCAAGGCCATACGAGCGAAGACACGTTGTGCGTAGGCCGCAGACGATTGCCAGCGAATTTCCTCTGGATACAAGGCAATAACACCCATGGCCGAAGCCATGAGTGTGAATTCTCTTCGAGCCTCTGCGACTCCACCCGAAAACTTGGCAGGGGTAGTAATGATCCCATCGAGCCTTGTCTTGCATTCTTTGATAATGTCCTCGATGGTGGATGCGCTAACCATCTCTTTCCATATGGCACTACCGATCGGCGAACTCATTCCCTCTCCAGCTCCGCTGCCATCGCTTTTTGAATCCGGTTTATTACTAGCAGCCAACGCAGACTGGGCATTGGGCATTTCTCCTTGCAATTGACTTAATGCATCGCTAAAAAAAACACCAGAAAACTCGTTGGGCTGGAAAGAGGGCGGAGCCGCTCGTTTCGGCTTTTTTACTGTACGCTGGGCGTGGACCGTTGAGCCCAAAAGGGTCAAACAGAGTAGAAACAAGAAAAGTTTACGAAATTCCATGGTTTTTAGAACGAGTTTCGCGATGCGAATTGGGACTAGCAAGCTCGGATTCACTGAGAGTATTTTACTCGTCCATGGCTGTCGATGCCAACGGGTTGTAAGAGGCTTTGTCGGTAATACTTAAGGCCGGGAAAAAAGAAACAGCCACCTGCCACAAGTCCGAAAATCAAGTGTGCAACCTTTGGAAACGCCAACATCAACGCGCTTGAGGCAAACAGACAAAACGCTTGAATGTAAAATACACCACTCAGAATCCCCGCTTTGATCAAAAATACCATCCCAGTGATGATTGCAATCAACGGCGTCAAAGTCAACGGAGGCAATTCCAGCCACCATTCTATCGGAAAGAGCGCTCCGATTCCGATCAAACTAGCGCCCCAAACGTGTGCGATCTGCCGTTCGACAAACGTAACCGGCCCCATCCGTCTTCTCAAAGCCCAGAAAACGGCAGCCCAGGCTCCCAGCCCGACAATCCAAAGCAACATGTACGATGACCGATTGGGAGCATCACCCTGCAACAATTGCAGAACTTGAGTCAGCAAGCATGCGATCACCAATACCAACGAATGCCACATCCACAACAGTCCCCAATTCTCCAAGATTGGAGCATGATGGGTTTCGCGAAACCATCTAGCAATCACTTGAACGAATTGTCCCGACCTTGCCGAAATCGGCTCGTCATGCAAAAACGCTCGTAGATCATTTGCCAACGATTCGGCGGTGGAATACCTAAGATCGGATGGTTTTTGCAAACATCGGACCACGATCATCTCCAGATCTCGATCCACTTTCGGTTCGATCACTCTCGGAAGCGGTGGATCCTGTTCAAGAATCTTCAAAAGAAGATCCACAGGCGACTGCGCGATATGCGGTGGGCGTCCAGTCAAAGCATGATAAAGCACTGTCCCCAAACTATATATATCCGAAGCCGGACCAATTTTCCCCATGCGACCGCTCGCTTGCTCAGGGCTCATGTAGGTAGGGGTACCAAGTACGACCCCAGTACGGGTCAGTGTCTCACCGCCATCCGCTTGCTTAGCCAACCCGAAATCTGTGAGTTTCGCACTGCCATGTTCATCGATCAGAATATTGGAAGGCTTTATGTCACGATGAACCACACCTGCCAAGTGCGCAAAATGGACAGCTCGACAGATCTGCTCTAAATAGGTGGCGGCTTGCCTATGCGAGACACCTTCGTTGGCCATCAAGTCGGACAACGTCCGACCTTTGATGAACTTCATCGCAAAAAATGGACGTCCGTTGAATTCACCGACATCAAAGACGGGGACGATTCCAACGTGCTCAAGTTTGGCGGTCGCCTTGGCTTCCGCAAAGAAGCGTTGCCTCTCAATTGGAGACGCCAATCGTTCGCCAAGAATCATCTTGACCGCCACTTCCCTATTCAAACTGATCTGGTTTGCTCGATAGACGATTCCCATGCCCCCTCGCCCAACCACTTCTATCAGTTCGTAATCCCCAAACTTGCATGGTAAGCTCATCTGCCACTGCCCAGAATCGGACTTCTTCGCTGACTGCTCTATAAGTTTTGCCTCCGTTCCACCAACGGCATCTGTTACCAGCACAGTACCCCACAAGAACATCAAGTCCGATGCATGTTCGGGATGCAGGTTGCAGACCGCATGGATGTCGATGGGCTCTCCACGCTGCATGAGGTCCGTCAATTGGCTCACAATATTGGCTAGCTGGGCCTCCGACTCCGACTCCGGTTCGTCCGAATCATCCAGGCGACCGCCATCGTTACTCATTCTTCCAGATCCTTTTGGAGAGCTGGCATCCCTTCGATAATTTCCCTTAAGCGCTTCAGGGCTCGCAAATACCGCATACTGGCTGCTGGTTCCGTTAGACCAAGCGATTGAGCTATTTCTTGATTGTTGAGTTGCTCGTAATGACGCATCAAAATGATTTCACGATCATTGTCTCGCAGCATTTGTACGGCAGATTCAATTTGCGACGCCAATTCACGTTGCGTCGCAGCAGCAGCCGGCGTGAGAGCTTGATCACGAAACTGATTGGCCAATTCGATCGTGGACTGATCGAAGGGTCCTTTACCAGGTTGCGGCTGTTCTCGATCGATACTCCGTTTGGCGGAAACCCTATGTCTTCGGTGAGCATCGATGATGCGATCTTTAGCAATCTGACGGATCCACAGATGGAACGGAATGACCGGATTGTTCAAATAGTCGGCCAGACGCCGATTGGCCTCAATCAGAACGTCTTGGATCACATCGCTGACGTCCATTCTCTGCATGAGCCGCTGATCCAGTCTCAACTGGATCATTCGGCGAAGCGAATTGCGGTGCCGGTCCATGAGTTCCTCGACGGCTACGGCTTGCCCGTCCCTAACATTATTGAGAAGTTCGACGGTGACCTCACCGTCGGGCCAAATGGAGTTGGTCATGGGTTTTCCTGAGGGGATATCTTTCATATGACTTATTCTAGCTCAATGACCAGGGGGCAACGTAAATTACGGCACGTGGACAGTAAATTATGGCACGTGGAGGGATGGAAAGGAGGACCTACCGAATCCCATGTCAGAATTTCGCCCGCTGGATTCCGAAGTATACGGTGTAGATCCATCGCATCTTTCTAGAAAATTTACCGTCGAGCTTCGGTACAAAATAGAATAAAGCTTGGTCTCAAGGCCCCAATGATTCAACCCATCGCATCCATTTAGCAACACCAAATCCTATGCCCCGCCATCTGCCGCGATGCAAAATCGAGCCAGCCCCGGATTCTCAATTTTCCTTTTTCGTCAACGGTTATGAAGTAACTCGGTGGCATTTTTCGACGAATTCACCTCGACCCTTTTTCTACCCTTTGGTCGGCCCGAGTGGGACGTGTCTTACTCGCATGGGACATCCAGGAGCGCCCAATCATGATCACCATCGGTCGCTTTGGTTCGCTCACCAAGACCTTCTTGGCCAAGACTTCTGGTCCGAGGGGAAAGCAACTCGAATTATTCAAAAGCAATGGTACACAATCGAGGACGGCGAGGATGCTGCAAGACTTGGGCTTTGCCTTCATTGGCTGGACGGGCACGATCCGCAACCGCTCCTTCAACAGGATCTAATTGCAACCGTTCGCCCGCATAGCACATCGTTACGGGATGGGTGGTCGCTGGAACTTCAATCAAACTTTTCGACCACAGCCACAGGGACCGAATTTCGAAAAAGCAATTTCGGTATTCTCGGATTGCGGTTAGCAAAAAGCATTTCAACCCACTTTGGCGGAGGCACCATTACTGGAGAGAATGGCAAACAAGGCGAAGCCAATTTGTTTGGCAATCCAAATCGATGGATGGACTATAGCGGTCCAACTCATTTGGACACCAATGGATCAGAACAAATGGAAGGAATCACTTTGATCGACCATCGCGACAACCCAAATTCCCCCGTCAAATGGCATGTGCGGTCAGACGGTTGGATCGGACCGTCGTTGAGTCGTGACGGAAGTATTTCATTGCAACCAAACCAGCCGTTGACGGTTCGCTATTTGCTTGACATTCATCCAGGACCTTGTGCGCCGCAGCGCGCAACCGATCTCGCAGATCGATTCGACAGGTTCAGTTCATTCAGCATCAGCAAATCGATGCAACCGCATGTTCAATACGAATTCTTGCGTAAGCAATAGCGTACTAGATAGGACGACTCAGTTGAGATACAGTGGATGCCTGTTTCGAACTTTTTCGCGTATTTCAAATTCCACCTCTCAAATTCGGAGTTTCAGAAATTGTCTGCTCAACGACGGCACTTAAAATGGAACAGCTGGCTGAAAGCCTTTTGTTGGATAATGGCCCTGTTTCAGGGAGGCCTGTGCTGGAGTCAACAATCTCCCGTAATCGAGACGGAGTTTATCTACGAAAAAGCACCGTTTCCAAGTTGCCACGCCTCAACCATCGTAGAGGCGACGGATGGAACGCTTGTGTCAGCTTGGTTTGGCGGTACACAAGAAAAGCACCCAGATGTTGGCATTTGGGTCTCGCGGAAAGTTAACCAAACGTGGACTGCTCCAATCGAAGTCGCCAATGGAGTTCAATACCAAAAAATCGATGGAACACTCGTGCGCCATCCGACTTGGAATCCCGTATTGTTTCAACCAAAGAATGGCCCCATGCTTCTCTTTTATAAGGCGGGGCCCAGTCCGCAAACGTGGTGGGGACTCATTACGACTTCTAGTGACTGTGGAAAGACTTGGACGACACCGCGTCGACTACCCGAAGGGATCCTCGGGCCGATCAAGAATAAACCTCTTGAACTTGCCAATGGTGACATCGTTTGTCCAAGCAGTACCGAGTCTCCAGGAGCAGATTTGTGGCAAGTGCACATGGAGCTGACTTCAGACCAAGGATTGACCTGGCGAAAGACCGAGCCTCTAAATGATGGCAAATCGATTGGCGCCATCCAACCAAGCCTACTGCAATTGGGAGAGAATGGGCTTATTGCGGTCGGGCGCACGAAGCAGAAAAGGGTTTTCGAAATACGATCCCAAAATGGTGGGATAACTTGGGGTGAGATGCATTCGAGCTCACTGCCTAACCCAAATTCAGGCGTGGATGCGGTTACGCTTGTCGATTCGCGTCATTTGTTGGTTTACAATCATGTGTCAGGAAAACAAGATAGCTGGGGAGAACGATCGCCCCTGAACCTCGCCATTTCCAAAGATGGTTCCACTTGGCAGGCTGCTTTGAAGCTTGAGGATACACCCAAAGGGGAATTTAGCTATCCCGCCGTCATCCAAACTCGCGATGGTTTGGTACATGTCACCTACACTTGGAATCGAGCGAAAATCAAGCACGTTGTGATCGATCCCAAGAAGATTCAACCACGCGATTTCAATCAGGGAACTTGGCCGGAATAACACCCCGGCACACCAATTCGGTAATGCCACCGAGTTTACTCGTAGAATGCTTAACCAGCTCGCTTGAGCACCGATTGTTCAACCGCGGTGGCTGGCAGAGCAATTTTTTGCAAAACACCACCTTGCACCGATGTTGCAAAAATAGTCGACTTGGAATGGCATAGCCGTGGCAACCAATCGGCGATGGCCCGACCCTGTTGACTCTCCACACTCCAACTACCGTCGATGACGATCAAGTCGCTTGGCAAAACCGTGTGTGCGACACGTGCCAGAGCATTGGTTGGGTCACCTGGAATGAGGTGTGCTTTCACGCCAAACTCAGCCAGCATGCGATGTGCCGCCTTGAGATTCATGTGCGGCACGCCGGGGTCTGCAGATTCGAAAGCGTCTACACCGACGTACCGAATCTGCGTTACCCCATCTGGTACGGTGCACAGGGGTAAAACTTGTCTTATCCGTTCGCCCGAACCCATGCCGATTTCAAGAATCGAAGCAATTGGATTCTCGATGACGTGGAGGAACAGCCCCCGTTCGCTCACGGGTTTGGAGAAATAGCGCCAGTAGAGACGTTGTACCCAACTCAACCGAGCCATGATTCGAATTCTCCGGTGCGAGCGCGTTTTATGATTTGGCTAGAAAAGATCAAAAAGGGCCACATTTGGAACCGGACTTCTGCATCCTTGCATAGTTCCAGCTCCCAGCGGCAAAAACCATTTCTTCATGAAATGCAGAACCCGCTCCATCGCTTCCGTGCGAAAGACCGTTTCCGCTGAAGAAAATGCAGCCGTGAAGCACTCCTAGCCCACATTCCCGATGTTAGACGGGGATTTCGGATATAGGAGAAAGCATCCATGGCTCTAATTGTTCTTTCGGCAGTTCGACTATTTGAAATTCAGACCCATTCACCTCACCGGAATCTCTTGTTCAAAACGCCTATTGTAACGATCGAATGGGTTACGCTAGCAAAGAAGTAAAGCGAGTTGCTGCATCCTAACTGGAATTCAAAAGGGAATCTTGGTGGTGACCTAACTTCTACTGGTCCTAAAAACGATTCCAATCCAGGTTTTCAGTCAAATGAATCCAACTCGAACGCCAAAGCAATCCGGTGCTGCAGATGTCCAGTCAAGGCAGAAACGCGACGAAGCGAAAATGGAATCGGCCTGGGCCTACCGTCCGTTTTGGGAGCAATGCGAACGCAGATTAGCCTTGTCGGCGATGCCCTGGCTGCCCTGGAGTATCGGCACTCAGGAAGCCGCCTGTAGTCCGTTAACACACGATCCATCTTACCCCGTCGATTTCACTTCCAATTCCGCCTACTCTCAATCTATCGATCCCAACTTAGGGCCAAGCATTGAACAACACCTGAGCGAAGCGCATTCGCAAACGGGGTGGAATCAAGTTCAATCACAATTCGGTTTGTCAGGTAAGGGGCAAACGGTCGCGGTTATCGATAGCGGGATTGCGTTCGACCATGTGGCGTTGGGAAAAGGATATGGACCGGGATATAAAGTAGTCGGGGGCTGGGACTTTGCTGAGAATGATGCGCGGCCTTATGACGATGCTCCGGCAGGATTTCACGGTACACACGTGGCAGGCATAATTGGAGCCAACGACGGTGTGCATTTTGGCGTAGCACCCAACGTTGACTTGGTTTCCCTTCGAGTTTTCACCGATGCAGGAAAAGGGGAACTGGCTTGGACAGAAAGCGCTCTCAAATGGGTTCATGAGAATCGAAACAGTTTTGAAAACCCTATCACCACGGTGAATCTCTCGCTCGGTTCGGCTTGGAATTCCAACACCGTGCCATCGTGGGGAACATTCGAGGAAGAACTTTCCCAATTGCAGCGGGATGGAATTGTTGTCGTCGCTTCGGCAGGAAATTCCTTCCAGCAATACAAAACACCTGGCCTCTCGTATCCGGCAGCGAGCCCCTACGTCATTCCTGTGTCGAGTATTGACGCCAACGGGCAACTCAGCGATTTCAGTCAACGAGACACTCGATCGATTGCGGCACCTGGGCGATCGATTGAGAGCACGGTCCCCGACTACTTTTACGGTAAAGATGGGATCTCCAACGATTGGTCGACAGCCAGCGGCACAAGCATGGCAGCCCCGTACATTGCTGGCGCCAGCGTTCTTGTCCGCGAAGCCATGGAATTAGTAGGCATGCAAAACATCACGTCGCAATCGATCTACGAACACTTGAAATCGACCGCAAACTCGGTCTGGGATAGCGAGACCAAGCAGAACTATCAATCATTGGATCTAGACCGAGCAATCGGGAGCCTACTACCATTAGATACCGTTGGCGATTCGCTCGCGACTGGACAACTGGCTGCGATTCAACCTAGTTGGCATACGGATGGATGGATCAATTCGCTTTCGGATCGTGATGTCTTCCGGCTCGCTCCTACACAAAATGGAACGGTTTTCGCTCAACTCTCTAGCGAGTATGTCGAGGACGCGGTCTTTCATCTTTTGCGAGGTGGTCAAGACACGGCCCTTCAAGCTTCTAACGGGCGATTGTCTTTCTCGGTTTTGGCAGGCGAGTCGGTCGGTCTGAGCATTGCCGACCACGACTCAATTGGTTCCTACCATTTGGATTGGACCTTTGCGTCCACGCCATCCGGTGACGGAGGAACTGCAGGGGGCGGGAGGACCGCCCCTGCAATACCGACCAACGTTGTCGATCTTGGTTCCGTTGATGCATTGGAGCGATCGCTCAGCGGTTTGTCGCGATACATGCTGACGGCCGAGCACACTGGCTTACTGACAGTCGTCGTCGACGCAGGCCCACAAGCATCCGGTGCCTTGCAAGTTTTGAGGCCGTCGATTGCGAATGGCACCTTGATTGACTCAACTGTTGTCGACCAACAATGGCGTATTGATCTCAACGTGACCGAGGGACAACACATCGAGTTCGTTCTTCCTGGTTCGGCAAGCCGAAACGTGCATGTCGTCAACCTGCTCCAGCCACAGGGCGCTTCCCTTACAATCCACGGCACCGATTCGGCGGACAACTTTAAAGTTGATCTCAGCAACGGAATTGTTGCGACCGTGGCAGGAATTGCCTATCAAATCGACGGCAGGACGACCAAAAGCGTCACGATGGATGGGCAGCAAAATAAT
This sequence comes from Pirellula sp., assembly GCA_031374925.1. Lineage (GTDB taxonomy): Bacteria > Planctomycetota > Planctomycetia > Pirellulales > Pirellulaceae > JBKCUI01. The sequence goes on from JANMHA010000479.1 coordinate 13,072, forward strand.
GACACACTCACGGTCATCGGCTCTACTCAGTTTGAAAAGGCTGACTTGCGACCAGGAATTTCAACTTTCGAAAGTTCGCAACTAAGTATTCGTGCTACCAATTTTGAAAACGTGCACTTCCTCGGCGGAGGCGGACCCGATCGCGCTTACCTGTATGATGCGGCGACCGATGATCGCCTCAACATATGGCCTAACAAGGCCGATTTGACGGGGGTTGGCTATGCGTTCAAGGTCGACCAGATCGAACGCATTTTCGTGCATGCCGTTCAAGGAGGGGATGACCAGGCGTTCGTGTTTGACTCTGTTGGTGATGACACTTTGAGCGTCCGTCCTCAGTTTACCAGTTTAGGCGGCGCGGGATATTTCAACTACGTATCAGGCTTTGAGCGTGTGTTCGCCTATGCGTCGGCTGGAGGGATCGACAACGCTTCACTTTACGATTCCATTGAAAACGATTTGTTTAGCACTAGCCGCGACTCGACCTCGATCGTTGGTCCGGGTTTCTCGACCTTCGCAAGAGGCTTCGAAAATGTCGAAGCGTTCTCGACCGCCGGCGGTATCGATCGCGCAACGCTTTATGCACCCAACGGTGGCAGGATTACATCGGGAGCAGACTATGTTGGCATGCAGGATGCTAGCCGAACTAGTGTTGCGAGGAGTTTTGAGCGAGTCGAAACCTTTCTGGCTGGCCAATCGATTTCGACGCCGGCGTTCGTCTCCTCCCTTTCTATATCAACCGATTCTATATCAACCGACGTTTCCCCAGTCTTGGAACTGCCAACTTCAGTTCCGTCAAACTCCATATTTCCTTGTCTCATCCAAGCCGACCAGTCGGAGTCCGTGATTTATGCACCGCGAGAAGAAACCGTATCGTTGAATCGTGAGGCGACTGAGTTAGCCTTAGGCAGTGTCGATTGGATCCACGGCCTGATTGATCAAGAAATCCGGCGTCAAAGGAGCGGAGGAAACGAGACCACTTTTCGATTCGACGAAAAGTTGCTCGATGAGTCAGGGTTTTCATTGGATCTTTCGTGGGCGGATGCTAATAACGAGCGAGCGACTCTTGACGAAATATTCTCCAGGCATGCGTAGTTTGGCGTTAGGTCTATCCGCGGTCGCATGAGGCTCGAGGTTAAACGAAATTGTGGTAGCTATTCGACTCGGTTGCTGCGTTCATCGGATATTCGGATATATTGACCTGTGCAAAAAGAGGACAATCGGCCAGTACTCGAATGGCGGAACACATTACCGGGGATTTGTGAATGCGGTTAACATTACAGAATATTCTTATCTACGCGTTTCTATTCCACATTGCTTTTTCTGAATTTAGCACCGCGGACGACTGGCCCCAGTGGAGAGGCGCGGCTAGAGACGGCAATTGGAACGAAAGCGGGATTCGGGATGATTTGCCTGATGGGCAATTGAAACTGGACTGGTCGGTCGAGATAGGGCCAGGATATTCCGGGCCTACTGTTGCGGATGGTAGAGTCTATGTGATGGACCGGCAGGCTGAAAATGGAAATGCAACGGAACGAATTCTCTGCTTTGAGTCGACGACCGGAAAACCCATTTGGAAACATGAGTATCCAGCGGATTACCGAATTAGTTACACGGCCGGCCCACGTGCCAGTGTTTCCATTCATAATGGCCACGCTTTTGCTGTAGGTGCGATGGGCCACTTTCATTGCTTGGATGCTAAGTCGGGCAATGTGATTTGGAAGCGTGATCTGCAATCGGAATTCAAAATCAAGATGCCGATCTGGGGTATAGCGGCATCACCGCTGATTTATGGTGACTTTGTCATCCAGCAAGTATCCGGCGCGGATGGGGCATGCATGGTCGCGTTTCAACGGATCGATGGCAAAGAAGTATGGCGTTCGTTGGCCGACCGCGCGGGCTATTCCTCCCCAATTCTTATTAAGCAAGCTGGACAGGATGTCTTGGTTTGTTGGACAGGTGATAGTCTCTCAGGGATAGATCCGATGACAGGAAAGGTCTTCTGGGGGCATCCGTTTCCTCCATCTAGAATGCCCATCGAAGTTGGAGACCCGATCGTTGATGGCGACAAGCTTTTTGTTTCATCCTTCTACGATGGTTCCTTAATGATTCGTGTTCCAAAAGACAAACTGACTTCGGAAGTGATCTGGAAAGAGATGGGTCCCGATGAGCAACATACGAAATCGCTACACGCCATGATTGGAACTTGTTTGATGCAAGATGGGCTTGTCTACGGAGCCGACAGTTACGGCGAGTTCCGATGCCTCGACGCGGAAGACGGCAAACGACTGTGGGAAGATTTGACCGCGGTACCCAGGGCGCGCTGGGCGACCATCCACATGGTTCGCCAAGCCGATCGAGTTTGGATGTTCAATGAACGCGGCGAGCTGTTGCTGGCAAAACTTTCTAAAACAGGCTTGAACATCATCGATCGTTGCCAGTTGATTGAGCCCACGCGGGTTCAACTTGGACAGCGAGGTGGTGTTTGTTGGTCGCATCCGGCTTTTGCAGAGAAGTCTGTTTTCGCACGCAACGATAAGCAGTTGGTTCGAGCGTCCCTAGCAAAATAGAGTTTCCGCTCTTCGTGTAGTGGAGCGAGGCCCTCGCTCAGTTTCGACAAGAATCCACCGAAGGAAAGGCCTTGCTCGTCCTCAATGGTCGCTTTTCGATCTGCGAAATGCGATCCAGGTGAGAATCCGACTACTGAGCAATTGATTCAATGCCGAGCTTTTTCATCTTTTTATAGAGAGTCGTTCGGTTAATACCCAGCTGATCTGCGGTGACGTTTCGATTCCAGTCGTTGGCTTTGAGCACCTCCAGAATGATTTGCCTTTCCGGGGCTTCCAGGGCTTCGCTGAGTGTCTGAGCGATTGCAGCGGCATGCAGGGGAATCGCATCCGACCGTCGGTTTTGGGAAAGTTGCGTCGAGTGCAGGGCGGTCGAAACGCCAGAGCTAGGTTGCGTTTCAGAATGGGTCGCCCCAAGCAACGAACGGGGCAGGGCTTCGCAGTCAATGCTGCGAGATTTGGTAAGCAAGACTGCGCGTTGAATGACGTTTTCAAGTTCGCGGATGTTTCCTGGCCAGGTGTGTGCCAACATCGTATTCATCGCGTTGTTCGTGAAACCGTCGACCTCCCTTGAGAATTCTGTGCTTGCCGTTCGCAAGAAGTGTTCGGCGAGCAACGGAATATCGTCGGGACGTTCTCGCAACGATGGCAGTTCAATATGGATTACATTCACACGGTAAAAAAGGTCTTGACGAAATCTTCCTTCGGCAACGGCGGAATCTAGATTCTCGTTGGTTGCTAGGATAGTTCGCGTATCGACGGAAATCGTTTCGGTTCCTCCCAGCGGTTCGAATTGCAACTCCTGAAGGACTCGCAACAATTTGACTTGCAACGCTTGGCTGGCTGTTCCGATTTCGTCTAGAAAAATCGTGCCCTTGTCCGAAAGTTGGAACTTACCTACTTTATTGTGGGTGGCACCGGTAAAGGACCCAGCCATATGTCCGAACAATTCGCTTTCCAACAAAGTATCCGGCAATGCACCACAAGCAACTTCAACGAAAGGAGCTTTTCGGCGCGATGACTTTTTGTGGATTGCCCGGGCGATCATGCTCTTGCCGGTTCCATTTTCACCGGTGATAAGAATCGAGGCACGGGAATCCGCGACATTGTCAATCATTTCAAAGATTTTAAGCATGCGCAGATCGTGACTGACAATACTCTCCAATCCGAATCGGCGATCAAGGGCTTCTTTGAGACGTTCGTTTTCGTCCTTGATGTCTTTTTGCTCAAGAGCTCGCGTTATCGCTGTATGAAGTTCATCGTCGATAATTGGCTTGGTCAATAGTTCGAAGGCACCCGATGCAATCGATTCGCGTGCGGCATCGGGACCTGCATATCCAGTCATCATCAAAACCGGCAGCTCCGAAAACCGCTTTCGGACTTTCTTGAGCAGCGTCAAGCCGTCTCCATCGTCAAATCGGACGTCGCACAACAGCAAGTCAAATGAGTCCTTGGCAAGTACTTTCGTCGTTTGCTCGATACTTCGTGCCGTTTGAACAAAGTAGCCTTCGCTCGTCAACCACTCTTGCATAGACTCCAAAAGCCATTGATCGTCGTCTGCGATCAATAGCCGGGCCTTGTACTCTTTCTTGGTGTTGCTGTTTGCCATCGAATGGATCGTAAAATGCGGGTTGAGTTTTCGGGAACGCCGGGAACTATGTCTCACTTAGGAAACATAGGTTGACTTTTCGCAACACGCGGGGCAAACAGTCCGTTTCCAGGATCCAACGGAGTTTCTTCTAGAAATGCGTCTCGAATCGGAGTCAAAATCGTTAAAATCGGCAGCGGATATCAAGACGTTTGACGCCCGGTGGAATATCCTGGAGTGGACCCGTTTGACACGATTTGGGGAGTTTCTATTTTGCATTCACGAGTTTGGCAGCGATTAGTTCGGCAAATAAAAATGCCAGAATTCCATTGGGCTGTTTGGTTTTTCGGAGCGTTGGCCGGCGTACTTGTTCCGTTTCTGCTGGTATTGGGAGGTTGGCTCATTCAACTGTTGCACGCAGGACAACAGGGGTCTGCTGAGGGTAAAGCCTCGGCGATGCCAGATCATTTGACCGTCGGTCGATTCTTTGAGCTTGGAACTGATTGGCTCAATTCTGGTGGTAGTATCCTTCGCGGTGTTCTAGGAATCGTGGCGTTGGTTATTATCGTGATTGCGTTGGAATGTGTCGCGTTGCTGACGTGTTATCGAGCGGCCCTGCATACCTCCCTGGAAATCGCAGTTGAGTTACAACGAAAACTCTTTGGCAAATCGGGTGCGTTGGCCGTGGAGCAGGGGCTGTCAGGACAGCAAGACGCAATGCGAGAGATGCTTTTTGTCCATATCCCGACCGTTCGCGAGTCGATGAGTCAATGGTTTCGTGTGTTCCCAAGGCACATCATTCAGGCCATTTTGTTGCTGATACTTTCTGCCTCCATTCATCTTTGGATCACGGCGTTAGCGCTCATTTGCTCTGTCTTGGTGTGGGTTCTGTATTCCAATTTGGAATCGGCTCGGCGAAAGAAGAGGCCGGTGCTTTTCGAACGTGCACGAGCTGCTAGCGAACAGCTTTCGTATCTGTGCAACACAGCTCCCCTCTTGGCTTTTGTACATGATCAAGAGGATACGAAACTGAGTTACGAAGGTCACTTGAATTCCTATCGCCAATCCCAAATGCAATTGGCGGACGGCGGGACTTGGAAATCCCCGACAATGCTGTTGACATGCGCTATGCTTTTCGCATTTCTCATTGTTGTGGTTTCCATTCGCTTTTTGGACGAATCGTCCAAGCTGCATTTCGGTGAACTCTTTGTTCTGTGTGCATCGATAATCCTTTCGGTCGCAAGCCTGCATCGTTTTCAGCGCACCTTTCATCGTTACAAGACGGCAGAGCCGGCCGCCGATCGACTGGCCACTTATTTTGAACAATCAACCGAAGACAACAATCAGCAAGACCTGATTAGACCGACTAAAATCTCGCATAGTATTGTTTTGGAACATGTCACCATCAAGAACAGCTCCGGACAAAAACTGTTGGAAGACATTTCAACAACGATCAAACCTGGTCAATTGACCGCCGTGGTCGCCAGCCAGAGCGTTCAAGCAAACGCATTTGCCGAACTGATTTTTGGGTTTGGTCGACCTGTCAGCGGCAGAATCATGATTGATGGAGTGGATTCAACGGATCTAGACCAATCGGCGATTCGGCATTTTTCACTCTGGGCAGCAGCCCGAGGTCCATTGGTTCATGGCTCCATCGAAGACAACTTGTGGTCCGTAGGATCACCAGACGCAACCGTAGATCTAATGAAGATCGCCACTCGCATGCATTTGTCGGAAGCTATTCTGAACTTGCCTGATGGGCTCTCGACATTAGTTACGCCAAGTGAAGATCGATTGTTACCGGACGCCCTCTTTAGGCTTGGACTGGCAAGAGGGTTGGTCAAGAAACGAAGCCTCATCGTCGCACAAGAGCCGAGCGTTCGCGTCAAGTCTACCACCGAGTCCGAAACGCTAGACGCAATTCTGCAGCTTAGATCCGACAATACGATGCTGATCGTTCTCCCGCATCGATTGTCCACTCTGCGTGCCGCCGATCAGATCATAGTACTCCATGATCATAAAGTCGCTGGTATCGGCACCCATTCGCAATTGCTAGAACAAAGCGAGATTTACAGACACCTCAACTATATGCAGTTCTCACCGTTTGTAGAAAGCAAGCCGAGCTAGCCTTCCATTCGGGCCCGCCCCGAACAATCGCCTGCACTACAACGGCCTGCTGACGCAACCGCCTCCACCGACCATCGACGCGGAGGATGCATGGTCAAGATGTACTACAGTATTTCGCGTTTGCGCTCCACATAGTCCCACAAGACAAAGCGATCGAGATCATTGCCTGCAGTGAAGAAGACTCTCCCCTTGGTTTGTTCCGCCAATCGATACGCAAAACGAATATCCTCTTCGGATTGCGACCAGCTCGGCACGAGAAACATATTGATGACGATCCCTTCTTTGGCGCATTGCATGGCCTCTCGCATGGTTTCCTTTTCGGTTCGTGGATCGGGGGGGTACATTAAGTACAACATCTCCCCCTCAAAATGAGCCGTTGGCAGGCCGTCGGTAATCAGCACGATTTGCTTGTTGATTGAATCGGCAGTCGCGAGATTCTGCCTGGCCAATCGCAGCCCATGCTGAATATTCGTAAAGTGCGGCGGAATATCTTGTTCGCTAATGTTCTCGGCACTCATGTCGGCCTTGAGACGAACGACTGGGTTATGGATCGTTACCGGTTTCGGCATCATGTCGATGATTTCACCAGGCCGACGCAGTTTAGCAAACGTGAACATCTCGATGAAGCGCAGGAAATCACCGGGGTACTCGCTGGTGATCAGTCCCTGCAGCGCGAGTCCCATTCGCTTGACATTCATATACTGGCCGTCGTATCGCATGGAACCGCTCATGTCCATGATGACCACGGTTGCGCATTTTGGACTGTTCTTGGTCTTATGCACCTCCAAATCGTCCGATCGCAATCGGATCGGATACTCATCGGGTCGCTTGAGCATGGCGTTGATGACCGACTGAGTGGTGTCGAGATTTGCTATCGAGTCACCGAATTCGTAATGTTTCGTCGACGGTAGTTCAACACTTCCATCCCCAACGATTCGCCCGTCATGGCGTCCCGAGCGTGACGCCTTCAATTGTGAAAAAATACGAGTCAGGAGGCGGCTTTGGAAGATCTTGTGCGCCTTCGGAGTTAGGTGAAAAGCGCCTTTTTCGTCTCGGTCCAAGCCTTGCCGTTCCGCCATTTCTCGAACGTAATTGTTGATTTGTTGGCGGAGCTCCTCCAGTTGATTCAAATCGGCAGGGGGGGCAAATTCCGCGAGAGCTTCCATATCGATTAGACCGATTTGGGCAGTTTTAGCAGCTTCCTGCAACTGCTTGAGCAGCTCGTCAATTTTCTCGAGCTCTTTCTTGATTTCAAGAGCTTTCGGGATATCCATCTTCTCTCGACCAGTAAAAACGTACTTGCTGATGAGTTCATCGATGTTGTATTTGTCGCTGAGCGATTCCATGACGTGCAGTACTTGGGCTGCGAAATCCGGCGATTCTCGGTCGGACCGATACCAAACTTGCTCCAACAAGTAAATCTGCTTGGAGTGGACAGCTTTATGAAAATCCCCTTTGAGTTTTGCAGGTGGATTGGCTCTTTTGGATAGTTTTTCAAATCGATCGTTGGCTTTCTTGTCCAGACCGTCCGTTTGATAGGTCTCCAAGATCTTGCGTTTCCGATCCTCAAGCATCGCCATTAGCATATCGATACTCGGCCCCAATCCGCCAATCTGACTAGGATCGATTTTGATCGCTCGGGCAAGCTCTTCTTCGGTCAGTTCCCGGTACTTTCCGTACGCCAAAGCATGCTCGAAGGCCCCGGAAACCATGTCCGGAGGTTCCGCCGTCGGACTTGGGAATTCCGTTGGATTGTACTTTTGGTAGGTATGAATAACGCCGCCTATTGGCGTTTGGCGTTGGGGCGATGGCATGATTTACCTGGGTTTGGTGCTTATCTCAAGGATTGCTTTGGCTAGCGGGAGAGTGGATTATCCGAACCCGATGCGTAAGCCAGGGCTATTTTCGCCGGTCCCTCACTTACGCATCGGGTTAGGATTGCTTTCACAACGCCGCTAGCGTTAGGTCATTGTACCGAGGAGGCAAAGCGAAGTTACGACAGATCCGTCTGACAATACACCATTAGATAGCAATTAGGACTCGACTTTCTGCCTAGTTCACAGTGTTAACCGCCGTGCCACAAACCTCAAAGATTGCCTAACGCGGACGATGCGAAATTCAAGATCTCTCGTTCACAAATGCTACTGGGACAATCGATCTAAAAGGCATTCGACGCGCATCTGGAAGAAACGCTGACATATGATTGCAAGGCAAAGTTGACGCAAATGGCACGGTCAGGGACCTTAAGCAAAAACGCTCACGCAAGGAACCACAACCTTTGGTATGTGTTTGTGTGTTGGTTTCTCGCATGCGTTGCAGGTTCTCCCACGGCGTTCGCCCAATCAAAAGAGGTCGCTAGTCGAACAGGTGGGCTACAGCCAAATAGGTTCCTCGTCAGTTCCTCAGCACCCTACAGTTTGGCGCCCCAATTCCTACCTTCCTCGCACACTCTCTCAGCCACGCAAATTGGACAGCTTGCAGCCGAGCGTTGCGGCGCTGCCAAAATGGTTGCCTACAACTCGAAATCGAGGTCGCTCCCAGCCCTATCCGCGTGCATGGATGTTGAATGCGAGAATAGGATTTTGGAGTTCTTTCAGGCGGCGGTCGCGTTTCGGCTGAGACAAACGGCTTCAGCCAACGCAATGAAGCTGCACTATGGAATCGCAGCATGCCTGACAGCGGAGCAGGTCTTTAATGAAACAAACCGTTTGCTTGAACAACAAGAAAAGGCGCAGACGGAGTTGGAGGAGAAGGGAATACCAATCCCAGACCCACTGTTGGTCGGACGGCTGAAGTTAATCCTAGAGGACAAACGCTTAGATAACCAATCCAAAACAGCTATTCTGCGAACACAGCTATCGGCCCTCATCGGTACCGAAAACGCTTGTGGTCACGCGGCGAGTGAGCCGGATGAGATCGAACCTAGTGACTGCAGTGTTTGCTCACACATTGAGCGCGCTCTGACTTGCCGATGTGACTTGCAAACCATGAAGAGACTTCGTGGAACCATCAATTCGGACACCCTTGCCGTTTGGGAAGGGATTGGAGCCTTCCTCAGCGGAGTCCCCGCACTGGCAAAACAAAAGACATTTTGGTCGAAACTGTTTCGGACCCAGAGAAATCAAACCGAAATCGAACGCGCGATCACAACCCGACGGAATTGGCTTGACGAATTGACCGAAGAAAGAACAAAACAAATCGCGATGGAGGTCGATGTCGCGTTTGAAAAGAAGAGAACAGCGGCCTTGCGATGGGTGAAGACCGGCGAGCAGGTCACCAATTGGGAGACTCGCATCCTCCAACTTGAAAAACTGAGCGAAGTCCAAGGGAACTTAGCAAGCCAATTCGAGGCTAAGTTGAACCGTTTGCAAGCCAAAGGCCAGAGGATTGAGCGTTGGGTGGAATGGCACCAAGCAAATATCGAATTGATGCTCGCAATTGGCTGCGATTTGTAGAATTGCTGGACATTCCTGCATTTTCTTGGGTATGATCGATTCCAGATTGCGAATATATTACGCAGTCTAATTTTGAGCCAACAGACAATCCTGTTGGCCCGTTTCCAACTGAGTTTGAGAGTTTTTCGCTGAATGCCGCAGATCACTATCCAAGAATTGACCATCGGCTATCGAGGTCCGAGCCTACTGTCCGAAGTCTCTTGCCGAATCGAGCCGGGCGAAAAAATCGGTCTACTAGGACGTAACGGCAGCGGAAAAACCACCCTCATGCGCCTCATTGCAGGCCAGGAGCAAGCCCAATCGGGCACCATAGAAATGAGCGAAGGCACACGGGTGGCAGTCTTGCCGCAGGATGTTCCGCTCGATATCGAAGGGACGGTCGAAGAGGTGGTTGCTCGAGGCTTGCCAGCCGATATGAACGAAATAGAAAACCACTGGCAAAGAGACCAATTCGTTGAACGGATCCTTGCTCAAATGGAATTGGATGGAGCGGTCCAGTTCCAAAGCCTTTCCACCGGGATGAAACGGCGGGTTTTGCTCGCGCAAGCAATCGTAAGCAAACCCGAAGTGCTGTTGCTCGATGAACCGACGAATCATTTGGATATCGACGCAATTACGTGGCTCGAAGGATTTTTGAGTTCGCTTCCTAGTACTTTGCTTTTCGTAACGCACGACAGGGACTTTCTAACTCGACTAGCGAAACGTATTCTAGAGATCGATCGAGGCCAACTTTTTGACTGGACTTGCGACTATCCAACCTTTCTCAAGCGAAAGGAATTGGCTCTTCACGCCGAAGAGAAACAGCAGTCCCTTTTCGACAAGAAACTAGCGCAAGAAGAAGTATGGATTCGAACTGGAGTCAAGGCTCGACGAACTCGCAATGAAGGCCGCGTTCGAGCCTTGGAAGCAATGCGTTCGGAGCGAGCTCAACGACGCAAGACCGAGGGTACGGTCAAAATGCAAATCGATGCAGGCGAACGAAGCGGGATGCTCGTTTGCAGCCTCACGGATGCATCCTTTGGTTATGGTCAAGATGTCATTATCCCACCGCTCGACTTAACCATCATGAGGGGTGATAAAGTCGGAATCATCGGTCGAAACGGGGCGGGTAAGTCGACTCTTCTCAAAGGTTTACTCGGGAAGCTTGCTCCATTGCAGGGTAGTGTGAGGCAGGGTACGAAACTCGAAGTGGCTTACTTCGATCAAACCCGAGAGATCCTGGATCTCGATAAGACCGCCGAGGAAAACGTCGGACTTGGCAAGACGATGATTACCGTCAATGGCAAGACCAAGCACATCATCGGTTATCTTCAAGACTTTCTATTCACTCCCGAACAAGCCCGTTCACCGATTCGTTTTTTTTCGGGCGGTCAGCGAAACCGACTCCTGTTAGCCAAGCTGTTTGCTCGTCCAGCCAACATGCTCGTAATGGACGAACCGACGAATGATTTGGATACCGAGTCCTTGGAGTTGCTCGAAGAACGCTTGGTCGATTACGAGGGGACCGTCCTCGTCGTAAGCCACGATCGTGCATTTCTAGACAACGTTGTCACCAGCACCATCGTGTTCGAACCAGAGGGGATCAAAGAGTATGTAGGTGGCTATGACGATTGGCTCCGGCAACGTCAGTCCGGCAAAAAAGCGGTCGCAGCGGCTGAATCCAATCGGAGATCGACGGTTACGGCATCGGTGTCCAAGTCGAGCGCTTCGACCTCAGATTCCGGTGGCGAGTCGGTAGCAATTGCAAGAAAACTGAGCTTCAAAGAGAAGCAGGAGCGAGAAAGACTTCCTGTGCAGATCGAGCAGTATGAAGCGGAGCAGCGATCGATCCACGCAAAAATGGCCGAACCCGAGTACTTCAAGAGGGCACAAGCACAAATCGTCAAGGACCAACGCCGCTTGAGCGACTTGGACGATCTGTTGGTGCAGTCCTATGCTCGCTTAGAAGATTACTTAGCGAGGGAAGATTAAAGGTAGTTGCGTCTCTCCGAGACGCAAGTCACCGGCACCCAAAGTCGCTAGCGTTGGCGACACACAAATCAGCGCCGTGACTCCTCGCAATTCAACGGCGTCTCGGAGAGACGCCGCTACGTAAATCCCACTCACTCGATTTGGAGGCAATCTGGAAGCGGCGCCCGCAAGTCGAGCAGGTCTGCCGAGACCGGATGTTCGAAGACTAATCGTTTGGCATGTAGCCAATAGCCTGTGTCACCGGGCAAGCCTGGTTGGTCGGTCCTCGGTTGACCGCCTGCGGCGTAGAGAGTGTCCAAAGCGAATAAGACTAAGCCTGAAGTCGCACGACCCAAACGATGCAGAGGCCGGGCCGTTTGGAAGTCGCTCCGAACCAAGCTCAATAGGGTATTGAGGTAGAAACCGGCGCCTGGGATGGTCGGCAGTCCGCTTGGTTTGTCGACAGCCAGCAATTGTTTGTCTTGATAGAGGACTTTGTATTCTTGCGGCGTATCTTCCTCGAGCCAAGCTGGTCGATTCCAGATCAAGATACTTCCTGCACGAATGGACTCGGTGCCAGTAGCCGTTTTGCCGTCCAAGACAATTTCGCCCGCGTCCATTCGACTCTGCCATTCAGCTTGGTTCGAATGCGAGAAGTTCTGAACAAGGAACGCAAGCGTGGATTGCCCCAAAGCCGTCGGGCAGAGCACATGTCTATAGCAGTATCCTTGGTTGAGTTTCATGAAATGATGGTTCTTGGAATTTCTTTTCATTGTCGCCTTTTGCTACGCAAAAGTGCGCCGCGTTTACACACTTTTGCGGAGCAAAAGGCGACAAAGTTCTGCACCTTGCGAATAACTTCGCATTTCCGAGAAAAAGGGGGGACCTTTCTGCGTGGCACGCCGAGAGCGTACGCCTTATCTTTGAGAGGCAACAACAATCCCAATTGTCAAATTTTTTCAAATTTCTTTATTTTTGTATTCATCGTTTGTATCATGGGGCGTTTTGGTCGCCGACTTCGTCAATTTCCGCTATAGCTCACAAGAGTGAATCCATCATGAATCGAAACTTGTTTAGGGTAAGCGCGACACTCTGCGCCGCTTTGCTGATGTCGAAGGCCGATGCGGGAATAATCCTTGATTACTCGAATGACGGCGGTTTCTTCGCCGCTCCCTCACACACCCAAGCTAAGGCAGCATTGGAAAAGGCGGTTTCGGACATTGATGGCGTGATTAACTACAACCTCGGAGCAATCGTCAATGATGTAACGGTCGGAACGAGCGCTGGCGGCGTAGGTGCTGGCGGCAAAACGCTGAACTTTGATTTCAAATACTCGTACACGAATCCTTCCTCTGGAGCTACTGTAGAAATTCTAAACACAGCCATGGCCGCCAATGAAGTACGAATCTTTGTGGGAATGAGAAACCTAACAGGTGCAACGCTAGGACAGGGAGGACCAGGCGGCGCGGGTTTATCCGTTTCGGGTTCTGATGCAGGTGGCGGAACGTTTGCAGCTGCTGTCGCTAATGCTCAGGCTGTGGATGAACATCGTCGTGGCGGCGGACCGACGATTTCGACCCTTTCTGGCACTATTGCTGGCGCGCCCTTTTCCTTTGGCGTAGGCGCGACGGTCGGAAACCTCTGGTTCGATTCGGACACCAACAACGACGGAGCCACGGATAACGATACAACACTTAATGCAAATTGGCATTTTGATAGCACCACAGCCGTGGCCGCAGGCAAGAGCGACTTTTATTCGGTCGCGCTCCACGAGACTCTGCACGCCATTGGATTTGGAACCTCTCAGACTTGGAATTCGCTGATTACAGGCGGAGACGATTGGACAGGTGCTAATGCTATTGCCGCGAATGGCGGATCTGGCGTCAACTTAGTTGATCTTGCCAGCGGTGCGCACATCGCCAGTGGAATCATGAGCACTCGTCTTTCCGATGGCGTTCTTCAAGAAACGGTCATGTCACCCAGTATCACTATAGGTACACAAAAGTCGTTAACGGCGCTTGACGTCGCGTTTCTTAAAGACCTTAACTACAGCATCGTGGCCGTTCCAGAGCCGTCGTCGTTACTATTGATCGCTGCCGTCGCTGGCCTTGTGACTGCTCGGGCACGGCGCAAAAACGGTTCGTCCGAAGATGCCAAAACCATGGCGGCGTGAGCGCATTTGGTTGACTGGCGCGTCACTTTGGAACTTTACTGAAAGCCCTTCAACAGTCGCCGAATACGCATCCGACACTTGGCATGCAAAACCTTGCCCAGTACCCTCCACAAGTTAACAAACTAGTGTTAAGACGTCGAATTCGGTGATTCGTTCTGTGATTTCGGCTTGAACCTTTTCGGCTAGTTCGTTTTCAACTTGACATGTGCCTGCATTTTGGTGGCCACCTCCAGCATACTCCAGACAAAGGCTCCCGATATCGAGCGATGACGATCGATTGAAGATGGACTTGCCAATGGTGAACACAGTGTTTTGCTGCCTCAAACCCCAAAGCACATGCATGGAAATCGTGCATTCAGGATGCATCGCGTAAATGAGGAAACGATTGCCAGCGTAAATCGTCTCTTCATTGCGTAGGTCGAGCACGACCAAATTGCTGTAGACCTTCGCGCAACGATTGACTTGTTCCTTAAACGCATCGTTGTGTTCACGATACAGTTCGACCCGTTCGGCAACGTCCGGCAGAGATAATACTTCTTCGATCGAATGGTCGCGGCAATAGTCGATCAACGCCATCATCAATTGGTAATTGGATATTCGAAAATCGCGAAAGCGACCCAGGCCTGTACGGGCGTCCATGAGGAACGAAAGAAGCTCCCAACCTTGAGGATTGAGAACATCCTCCAATGTGAATCGGGCTGCGTCCGCCTTATCCACGGCCTTCAGCATCTCGGGTTGGATTGCAGGAAAACGCTCGGCCCCACCGTAATAGTTGTAGACAACGCGGGCCGCAGAATCCGCGTCAGGCTGCAGGACGTGATTGGACTGTCTTTCCCCGCCAGCTCTTTCTTCTTCACTGTTGTGATGATCGAAACAAAGATGACAACCGGCAACATAGGGGAGGTTTGTTAGGATGTCGAACTCGTTGACCTCGATTTTGCCGTCCTGCACATCTTTAGGATGCACGAACTTGATTTCGCCAAGAATGTCCATTTCCTTGAGCAACATCGCACAGACTAGTCCGTCGAAGTCGCTTCGAGTGATCAAACGATACTTTTGTTTTGACATGGTGTTGCCTTCAGGATTATCGAAACAACCGGTATTAATTGGGGGGAATTCGTGACAGAAAGAACTTAGGTCAAGAAAATGTGTCGAGCAAGCTTTTCTGGTTTTTTATGAAGGCGCAAAAAAAGGCACGCTTTTTTGCGTGCCTTTTTGGTTTCTCGATTCAGCCTAAGCCGAAGTTCTATTTGAACTAAACAACGGACTTGATGGTCTTGAGCAATCGCGAAATGATTTTGTACGGATCGGCTTGCGAGTTGGGACGGCGATCTTCCATGTATCCTTTGTATCCAGCGTTGATAAAGCTGTGTGGGATTCGGACGGAAGCACCGCGATCAGCAACTCCAAAACTAAACTTGTCGATCGACTGCGTTTCGTGCAATCCCGTTAGACGCAAATGGTTGTCTGGACCATAAGCGGCAATGTGTTCGTCACGATACTTATTGAATGCAGCCATCAGTTTTTCAAAGTACTCTTTGCCACCCTGATCGCGAAGAATCGATGTCGAAAAATTCGTATGCATGCCCGAACCGTTCCAGTCCCCCTTGATCGGCTTGCAATACAATTCGATATCGAGCCCATACTTTTCAGCATGACGGAACAAAAGGTAGCGAGACATCCACATATCGTCGCAAACCTTTTTGGATCCCTTTCCGAAGATCTGGTATTCCCACTGGCCTTTGGCAACTTCGGCATTGATGCCTTCGAGATTAATTCCCGCATCCAGGCAAATATCGATATGCTCCTCGACAACTTGACGAGCAATGTCACCTACGTTTTTGTAGCCCACCGCCGTGTAATACGGACCTTGGGGAGCTGGAAAGCCGTCTTCGGGGAATCCGAGCGGGCGACCATTTTCAAAGAAGAAGTACTCTTGTTCGAAACCGATCCAAAGATCTGCTACATCCTCGACGGTTTGACGAAAATTCGAAGGGTGCGCTTCGCCATTGGGCAACATGACTTCGCACATTACCAAGTAGCCATTGATCCGGGTGCTATCTGGGTAGAGAGCCACAGGCTTTAGAATACAATCGGAACTCTTGCCTTCGGCTTGTTGGGTAGAACTACCGTCAAAACCCCACAATGCCAAATCTGCAACGCTCGTCGGTGCAGTATCCACGATCTTGGTCTTGCTGCGTAGGTTTGGTTCTGGCAAATAGCCGTCCAACCAAACGTACTCGAGCTTAAATTTCTTGTCCTTAGACATTCAGCTACATCTCTCGCATACTTGAGGTAATTAGGAAACTGTTTTGGCTCGCATTCCCTGCAATCCTATCCGGGAATCGATACATGCATTCACGCCTGCATGTCCGCCGTCCAACCAACACCAATCAACTCTCAAGTATCCTGCTACCCAAACATTCTGCCTAAGAGCCTCCAGCCCAACCTGTCTGTCCGAAGTTATCGTAACTAGGCCGCTCCCGGTTTGTCGAAAGCGACCACGAAATCCAATGGTACATACACGCTGTTGGGTGACTAATGTTAAGCTGGTATTGCTTAACCGAGACATACCTTAACCGCCTATTTCAAGCTCAGCAAGCGACCCGCAGAGTTTCTTTAACCCCAACACCCCCGATTACTTTGGCTTATTATGCATGCAGCCCCCCTCCTTTTGTGCGTCTTGGCCATCATGGCGATTGCGTATCGCTTTTACAGTGTATTCCTAGCCGCGAAAGTAGCCTGCAATGATCCGTCGAGGACGACGCCGGCCGTCCGACTGAATGACGGACAAAATTACCATCCCACCAATCGATGGGTTCTTTTCGGCCATCACTTTGCTGCCATCTCTGGGGCCGGACCGTTGATTGGCCCAGTTCTGGCAATTCAGTTTGGATACATGCCGGGACTGATCTGGTTGGTCATTGGAGTTTGCTTGGCGGGCGCTGTACAGGATTTCTTGGTTTTGAGCGCAAGTGTACGCTTTGAAGGCAAATCGCTAGCGGAAATGGCCAAGCATCTTTTGGGGCCACGAGTAGGGTTGCTTGCGTCGACGGCGATCTTGTTCATCGTGATCATCGCCCTGTCTGGACTTGGCATCGTCGTAGTCAAGGCACTGGGTGGCGAGACGGTTGCGATGATCCCAGGAGCGAGAATCAACTATGCTGGTGAACTCAAGCAGCAATCGACAGCTAGCGGCACAAAACTCCAAGTGCCTCCAGGTGCGACGATTGAATACACTCGGGGAGAGTTTAAACGGAGCGAGACGTTTACGATGCAAGTTCCAGCAGATGCTGAGCTCAACGCCATGGACGGATCGTTCCTTGTCCCGGCGAAGTCCTTTGAGCTGATCCGCGGAAGCTCGTGGGGAACATTCACAATTTTTTGCACCATACCCATAGCTTTGTTTGTTGGGTTGTACATGTACCGTTTTCGGAAAGGGCGCATCGGTGAAGCATCGATTATTGGTGCTATCGGGGTCTTGTGCGCAACCGTCGCGGGAAACTGGGTTCCAGGTTCGATCTTAGAGCCTTATTTTTCTTTATCGCGTCAGGGGATCATATTAGCCATTTGCATTTACGGTTTTATTGCTTCGGTTTTGCCCGTTTGGCTATTGTTGTGCCCTCGAGACTATCTCTCGAGCATCCTTAAAATTGGAACCATCTTGATTCTGCTTCTCGGGCTGATCATTGCCAATCCAGCCATGCAAGCCCCAGCGATTAACGTCTACTATGCCAATGGTGGCGGCCCCTATTTTAGTGGTGCCATTTTCCCATTTGTATTCATTTGCATCATGTGCGGTGCGATATCAGGATTTCATTCCTTGGTATCTTCTGGGACTACACCCAAGATGATTCAATCGGAGAGCGACTTGCGGATGATTGGATACGGTGCCATGTTGATGGAAGGGCTTGTTGCGGTATGCGCTCTATTTGTGGCCGCAGCTATGCCAACTGGCGACTACTGGGCAATCAACATCGACTTGAGCAAGATCCATTTGCATGCGGAGACTTTAACCAAGATGAACGCCAACGTGGATCATTTGCAAGAGTTGGAGCGGCAGGTAGGAGGCGAAACGCTTCGCGGACGAACCGGCGGGGCCGTCACTCTTGCCGTTGGGATGGCAAAAATCATGACCGATGCGATGCAACGATTTTCCAGCACGATCGCTATCGACAGCTTCATCAAATATTGGTTTCACTTCGCTATCATGTTTGAAGCTCTATTTATTCTGACCACGATCGACACGGGAACACGCATCGCAAGATTCCTTTTACAAGAAGTTCTCAGTAGCGTATTTCCTAAGTTCGCGAAGATGGATTGGTGGCCCGGAGTGATCATCAGTACCGGCCTAGTTACATTGGCCTGGGGTTCGCTAATTTGGAGCAGCTCGATCGATACCATATGGCCTATGTTTGGAATCGCCAATCAGTTATTAGCGGGTATCGCGCTTAGCGTCGTTTCAACTTGGCTATTTCAAAGCGGTCGCGGTCGCTACGTTTACGTCACGGCAATCCCACTCGTCTTCATCGTATCAACGACATTCACTGCGGCGGCCCAAATGGTGTCAGGCAGATTTTGGCCTGCCTTCTTGGAGGGGCGAAAGTCCAACAATTGGCAACAAGCGTTGCAGGGCGGACTTTGTAGCTTTGCCATCGTCTTTTTGATTTTTTGCTTTGTTGTCATTCTCGCAAGTTCAATCGCGAAATGCGCAAGCTTTGTAAGAATGGCGAAACGCGTTTCAGCTTGAGATGCGACAAAGTAAGGTTCTTCTCGTGGCCGACGCTGCTAGCGTCGGCTCAGTTGCTGGCAGCGTCGGCTCAGTTGCTGGCAGCGTCGGCTCAGTTGCTGGCAGTGTCGGCTCGGATGCTGGCAGTGTCGGCTCAGTTGCTGGCAGCGTCGGCTCAGTTGCTGGCAGTGTCGGCTAAGTTGATGGCAGCGTCGGCTCAGTTGCTGGCAGCGTCGGCTCAGTTGTTGGCAGCGTCGGCTCAGTTGCTGGCAGCGTCGGCTCGGATGCTGGCAGCATCCGCCACGGGCGTGAGGAATCTATCCAACGACTGCTAGCGACTCAACACGCCCGTTAAACTTCAATCCTTACTTTTTGTCGATCAATTCCTTGATCATCTTTTTCAACTGAGCCAATTCGGATTTTAGCTCGTCGATATCGTTCTTCAAATTGCCAGTGTCGCCCTGGAAGCTCCAAACCTGAGCGCCCCCGTTTGGCATGTTGCCTGGGCTCCATTTCTTCATCTGCTCTTGAAAGGATTTGACGGCTTCCTGATTATCAAAAACAAAGCCACCTGTCGGAAGCGATAATTGGATATTCTCCAGTTCGATGTCCGCTGACTTCATTTTGGTCGGCTTCACCGTAACACTAACCACTTTTTCGTGGCGTTTCAGCTCAATAGTAATCTCTTTTTCGTTTTTCCCAGCCTCTTGCACGGCGCTGGTCAGGTCCGAAATCTTGGTGATTTTGGAGCCGTTGACGCTGAGCAGAATGTCCCCTTCTTCAATCCCGGCTTTCTTTGCGGGAGAGTCGTCGATGACGGCTCGTACTTCGAGTCCGGGATTGTCCTTGGCAGCCTCCTTGTCTTCTTCGGCATGATCGCTATCGGGTTGAGTGCATTGAATTCCAATCCGATAGCCATCGTTTTTGGGATCGCGGAAGATCTGAGTGGTAAACGCATGACTCGAATTTGGAGAATTCGATTTCTTCTGGATAACAATCGTTTCCTCCCCAACCTCGGACTTATTGTCCGCAGACTTTGCCTCAGAGGTCTCGATTTCGATTCCCTTGACAATTGCCTTCTTCGCCTTTTTGCCAACTTCTTTGGCTTTGCTCAAAGCCTCTTCGACATCTTTCAGAATGCGAGCTTTCGTCTCCTCAGGTATACCTGCGGCAGCGAGTTCCTTGCCGACTTTATCTCGAATACTCTTGGCATCCACGTCCCCATCCACATGGGTATGCACTACATTGACTCTTACTTTCTGTGGATCTTGCGCCTTCAAACTCAAGGCATTACCTCCAAACATCGTGGCTACGCAGGGAACAATAAACCATTCCAGTCGTCTTCTCATTTTTGTATTCCTTTTTTCTTTTCTAAATAAAGCGTTATCGAATAAATCGGACTGAGCAGGCTGATCCTTAAAGACCGTACGGCTTGAAGCCGACATGCCTAACGGGAACAATTAGCTGCCGTCCATCGTTAAGTTTTCCAGTGTAGTATTCTGGCCTCACATCGAGTTCGAACCCCTCTTTGCGAAGTCTTTGATTGATCCTCGCAACCTCGTACATCTCCTTTGCAACAAAAACGTCGTGATCCATCGCTTTGATATCATAAATGGGAATCTCGGCCGTTTCCTTATTGGGGCCAGAAACCAACATTTTCATGTCTGTGTCCAGATTGCCATGAGGTACGGAGGGATCACCCATTGGCTCGACTTGCTTCTTACCAAGTTGATTCTTTGCGACGGCAATGGATGACATGTCCCCTCGATCCGACTTCAACGACGTCAAGTTTGGTAAGTAAGAACCGCCAAAAACACCTAAGCCGAACAACAGACTTGCAGCCAATGCCGACATCCATGGAAAAGCACTTGAACTCGAATCTTTGCTGATACGAGTGGGCAATTCAACGTTCGGCAAGCCCAGAAGCGGCTGCGATTGAGACAAACCGTTCAAGGTGGCTGCGGCGAGCGATGAAGATGGTGAAGTTTGGAGACTGTGGAATGCCATCTTGCTTTTTCCGAAACAAGAAATCTGCTTGGACCAAGTTTGCTCTTCGAGAAGTGCCAGGGCCAAAGTCCGCCACATTTTCGGCTGGGATTCTATTTCGTGGAGAAGCACTGCTCGCAATTCATCGGAGCATTCTCCGTCTACGATCGATTGGATTTGATCATGTGTAATCATTTTTTGACTCTATTCCGCAACATTTAAAAGTGCTCTAAGCGTTCTTCTCGCCTTGAGCAATCTGTATTCAACAGTCTTTATGGTGATGCCAAGATGCTCCGAAAGTTCCTGATATCCCCAGCCTTCCGTATACTTGAGCATGAGTATTTGTCTGTCCTGGGGATCCAGTCGATGCATCACATCCTTGACATTCTGTTTCCGCTCCACTTGCATCAGCCATTCACCTGGAGCTGGTTCCTTGGTTTGTTCGACCGCACGTCCTGCGGCTATCGCACCCTCGATCAATTTCCGCCGCCTGCCTGTGGATCGATGATGATTAATCACTTTTCGCAGTGCAATTCGATACAACCATGGAGCTACCTTACTTGGATCCGTCGGCTTGGACGCTTGGCGGATGGCGGCCAGGGCCACTTCCTGCAAAACATCCTCGGCCGCTTGGCGATCTGCAAGGCGCGCATGGACGACGGTAGCCAACCAACGCTGGTTTGTTTCAAGGGCTTCCGCCCAATCGATACTTGCCTTGGACTGGCCAACCATGGGGGATCTCATTGCAGCAACGGTCATGATGTCGTAAAAGTCGCGTCTCGATGAATCCCCCCTCAGTCGAGAGACGATTATTCGAATTTTTTCCTTTTCCCCATGGATTCGGACGCTATGGCAATTTCAAGGTTGGAACCCCTTTACGCAATGCCCAAACCGCAGCCTCGGTACGATCGCTGGCTTTCAGTTTGCGCAACACGTTTTGAACATGCTCCTTGACGGTTTCCAAACTAATGGAAAGTAGGCAGCTGATCTCTCGGTTGCTCAATCCGAGGGCAAGATGCGTCAAAATCTGTAATTCCCGTTTCGTTAGATGGTCTGTGTTTGGATTGCTCGGATGTTCGGAGTTCGAAAGGAACTTCGTCGCCATCGTCAAAAGGGATTCAGGTGGAGGTACGCCACTTGCCGCGTCGGTCACCGACCGCAGCAAGCGCGAGGTACTCATTTTCTTCAATACAAAGTCAAAAACCTTACATGCTGCGGCGCGTGCTAAAAAAGTCGGATTCTCCTGATGCGTATAAACCAAGATCCTTGTCTCAGGCCAAGTCTTTCGGATTTCCGCGGCAACATTCAACAGTTCTTCGTCGTCAAAACGCAATTCGGTTATCAACAAATCAACCGGATTGGATGCTAATCGCTCCTTGATCTGCGCGTAGTTGTCAGCGGAGAAAACATGCTTGAAGCCCTCAACTTCCAACAAAATAGAAATCCCTGTGAAGGTAACTTGGCTGTTTTCGGCACAAAGGATTTGCATGGATAATCACCTAACGAACTAGGATTATTGTCTACTTGATCGTCTTTAACCCGACCTTATCCTTTCGAATCACACCCTAATATAGCCTAAAATGGTACCCGCCATCGGAGTCGGATTATTTCGAAGTAATGCGGATGACCGATTCTTCGGTGCGGATGATCAAGTCGTTACCGACGACGGCGGGGCTAGCCAATATAGGACTTTCGAAATCGTTCGTCGAAACCAAGCTCAATTCGCTATCTGCATTGACGTCCTAGTGTTTATGCACCACGTACCATAATTCCCAAAATGACACACGACTCGTTCACCCAAGATCGCAGGCGTTGGTGATGCATACGAATTCATTGGGTTGATCGGATCCGGATTTTCCGCGGTAGAAAGTACCAGGTCATGTATCAATTTGCCAGTCGCGACATCCAAGCAAATCGCATGAAACTCGACGGATTGCGCCATCGTCTTGATCTGAGCGAATTGGACGCCGGCAAGTTTGGCTGCGATCTGTTCTGGAGTTGCTTCCTTGGTAACCGCGGAGGTAAACCAAACTTGCCCATTCGATACCACTGGCGATGACCAACCGACCCCCTTCGTTTTCGTTGACCAAACGTGGTTTGCCTTGTTTGTCAAATCGGTTGGCAATTGAGCATTCGCAAGTCCCTCACCCGTTGGCCCACGGAATTGAGACCAATTCGCATCATCTGCCAAAGCGATAGCCAAATCGAAAGGCAACTCCATGCAAAGACAAGCGGCAGCAGCAAACGCGAACGTACAAAGAATACGCATGAAAATTTCAACTCATCCTGAAAAAAGAAAAATGGCAATCACGAGAGGACTGCTGTGCCGCATTGGCTATCCTACTTGCAAAGTTGCTTCCAAACTCTTCAACATGTCGCGAACGGCAACTTGACCTCGTCCGCAACCAATGAGTTCGTCCGACTTGATCCAGCTTTCCACTTTTTTCTGGGCTGAGATTACGGTCGAATGCTGCCGATTTCCAAAGTAGTCTCCGATTTCCGATAACGCGGTCCGCGTGTATTTGCGGGCCAAGAACATGGCCAACATACGCGGTTGACTGACGTTTTGACATTTGCTTTTGGCTCGAAGTGTTTTTAGTTCGAGACCAAACGCTTCACAAACGACTTTTTCGATGTCGTTCATGCGAACGATCGGGTGACTCGCGCGAATCAAATCCAGTGTGCATCGAGTCGCTTCTTCGTCTGTCAATTGCCTCCCAACAACGCGCTGTTGTGCGACCAAACGATGGGTTACGCCTTGCAAAACTCGTGCATCGCCACAGCATTGCTCTGCGAGCGTCTGAAGGCTGATATTGGAAAGGCCTACCTGAGACTTGACACACATACGTTGGAGCACCTCGGTTCGAGTCTTGGCGTCCAGTGGATCAATCGCGCAAGCCATCCCGCCGGACAACCTCGCATAGAGATCGGCGCCCAGACCGGACAGTTCATTAAGTCCTCGGTCTGCAACTAAAACCACCTGCCGTCTATCTCGCAACAACATATCGATCGTGTTACGAAGCTCGACCAATGTTCCTGCCTTACCCAAGCAGAACTGAATATCGTCTATCACGATTGCTTCGACATCTCGGTACTTGCGTCGGAAGTTAGCGAAGCCCCCTCCGCGAGCACTCTCCGTGTATTCAATCGTAAATTGTTCAGCCGTCAAGACAAGAACGCGACGCATCCGATACGTCATCCTCAACTGGTGCGCTAAACCGATGGCAAGATGGCTCTTGCCAGTTCCACTCGGACCGTGGATGAGCAAAGGGTTAATTTGGCCGGGTCGCTCTAATACCATCTCAGCCGCCGTGTAAGCCAACCGGTTGTGATCGCCCGCAACAAATTCGTCCCAACGTCTTTCGTTTTCGCGTCGAAGCTCGATCAATCGATCGACTTGGACGTCGACCGTTGACCGTACGGGCTCTGCCGTCTCGCCATGACTCGCGTCGTCACCGACGGAGCTCCGCACAAGTCGCAGATTCTTCGCTGGATCATCAACCACGCGCTCACGTTTCCGTGGCACTTGATGATCAAGCTGCGATTTGGGTTCTTTCGCAAAATGAAGTGAATTGGAAAGGAGCACGGAACCGTCTTGTAGGGAATGGATGGGCTGTTCGCCTTGTGACAATGTCGCTTCTACCTGGGAAGAGACCGAGATTTGAAATCCGAAGTGATTGCCAGCCGCTTCCATTACCGCAGCTTGAAGATCGTCCCGAAACATTTTCGAAACACAATCAGCAATAAAGGAACTGGCAACCTCGATTCCAATCACATTATGGCCGATTTGAGTCCATTTGGCATCACTACCGAACCAAAGATCCATCCGTTCTTTGCCAATCCTCTGGCGCAACCTGGTTTCGACCGAATCGGCGACCGAACCATCGAACATAGCAACTTCGTGCGCTATTTTCATCGCAAACTCCTGGACCATGCGAGTCTGCAGGTGAGAAATCATTCACCCGCAGTTTCCTTTCCAAACAGGAACCATCCTATTTGAGTCTAAGCCAATGGGGCGTTTGTTCGCATTGAGTGCCGGCTAGGGCGTTTCCAATCCCTAGACCTTGTCAACTTGCTTACGATCGTCCCGTGGCTCGACGGTCGACGATTCTATAAATGCTAGCTCTTAAGTCAAATTCGAAAACGGATTCGTGACTTAAGAATTTTTTTTAAGATGATGAAGATGCGGTAAAGACCGCTTGAAACCGAGGGGTAAGGATTGCGTAAGAATCCGAAAGCAACGGTCTTGGCATGGTGGAAAACCTGTCGGATGAAAACGGCTAGACTTCCGACTGCCAAACGAACTGACTTGCTTCGACTCGCCAAAGCGATATTGCCATCAAAACGAAAGTGAAAAAAGCCAGGCATAAGAGATGAACAGTCACACTGGAACTGGTGTCGAAGAACCGCCCCATGTCCGCAGCGACGCTCAGTTTCAAGTCGAGCAGCTGGAACAAAATGGACCTCAATCGAAAACTCACCGTGAGTTGATTGATGGTGGCCGGTAAAGTCGACAAAATGGCTTCTACGAATATTCCGTACATGAAGGCCGTCACCATGGCTCGCTTTTGAATCAATGTTCCAATTGTTGCAAAAAGTGCAGCATAGGAAACCGCGGAGACAAAGTTCAGAAAGCAAAGCACACCCCATGTTTGAAAAGGACTGGTCACCGTAGAAAACGGGATGGCTAAGGTCACGGCGACGCACGCACTAGAGAATGCCCACAGAACTGCGATGCAGAATTTTCCAAGCAAGACTGCGCGACGCGCCCCAGGTCGCACCACCGAGTAAACCCAAGTTTGAGCTTCCAGTTCGGAGTGAATTATCGGCGTTGCCCAAAGAAGAAGCCCCAACACCGTCACTACTTGCGGAATCAACAAAAACAGCATGATGACATAGCCTAAGTTCATTTCGGCTGCACCGATCGCATTGCGACTCCCGATTTGCCAACTGGCAATTCCAATCAAAATTGGTGGAAACAGCGCCATCAGGCACCAAGTCATGATTCTCCCAAAGGTGAGGGTCCGAATCAACTCAAGCTTGAATACTCCGATCGGACCCCAAATCCAATTCCTTTCCGAATGAGGCGAGTTGTAGGGGCGATCCTGAATAGCCACATCGGTTGAATTCATTTGGGTCAGCAGGTTGAGTGGGAATTGGATGGCTGTGTAGTCTGAAAGAGAATGGGTAACTTCGTATCGTAACTCAAAAGCTTTGTGAATTCGTGCGAAATTTGACACTTATCGTTGATCACCGCCCACTGGAGTGCGGAAATTCATTTCCGCTTTGATATCCGTGCCATTGCGTCAGGACAAGAGCTCGACGATTGTAGCCGCCCAAAGTAGACTATTTTGACAGCGATGTATTTAATGCGTCTAATCCAGAGCCCTAGGCGACGGAATCTCCCAACCGTCGCCTACGGCTCCGGGTTAAACGACTAGCAACCAACAAAAGATCTTTGAAATGACAAACGAATCCTCCTCCGCGAGGCTGGCGCCCGAGCTGCTAGCCCCGGCAGGAAACTGGGAGTGTATCCACGCCGCCATCGAAAACGGAGCTGATGCCGTCTATTTCGGGCTTGAATCCGGATTCAACGCTCGGGCTAGAGCTATCAATTTTTCTTTGGAGGACCTATCGAGCCTCATGCGACTGCTCCACCGCCGTGGTCTAGCTGGGTTCGTGACACTCAACACGCTCGTCTTCACCGACGAACTCTCCCAATTCGAAAAGCACGTGGCCGAAATTGCCTCTGCAGGGGTCGATGCGGTGCTCGTCCAAGATCTCGGCGCTATCCGGTTGATCCATGAAATCTGCCCAGAGTTGAGTGTCCATGCAAGCACACAAATGACGATGGTCTCCGCCGAAACGATCCGAGCCATTAAATCACTCAGGGTCGATCGAGTGGTTTTGGCGAGGGAGCTATCCATTGATGAGATTCGAAAGATCACTTCTGTGACCAGTATGCCTGTCGAAACGTTTGTGCACGGAGCGTTGTGCGTTTCGTATAGCGGTCAATGTCTTACCAGCGAATCGTTGGGAGGCCGCAGTGCCAATCGTGGCCAATGCGCCCAGGCCTGCCGACTCAATTACGACCTAATTTGTGACGGGACGTTTCGTGACCTAGGAGACAATCGTTATCTCTTGTCGCCACAAGATTTAGCCGGCTACGCCCACATTCCGGATCTCATTGAAGCAGGTGTCTGCTCGCTCAAAATCGAAGGCAGGCTCAAGACGCCAGAATACGTGGCTAACATAGTTGGCCACTACCGCAAAGCAATCGATGCCGCCATGACGGGCAAACACATTGAGTGGACCGACCAAACCAAGCGTGAAATGGAGATGAGTTTCTCTCGCGGCTTTTCGCCGGGTTGGCTGGAGGGTTGCAATCACAAGCGGCTTGTACCTGGAATCACTAGCGCCAAACAAGGTGTCCGAGTTGGAAAAGTCATCGCTATGCGAGGCGAACGATTGTTAGTCGACCTTGACGCTCCTTTGATCAAAGGGGACGGCGTCGTTTTGCAAGGTGACCGCATTTCTGGCACGGAAATGGGCGGTCGAATCTTTCAAGTTTATATCGATGGAATCGCTACCGATCTGCCATCGAAGGGGCGTGTGGAATTGGCATTTCAGAACGGCCTTTTCAAAAACGTCGACGTCAAATCGGGCCAAGCCATCTGGCAGACCGATTCGCCTCAATTGAGCAAGCGTTTAAGAGCGAGCTTCGCTTCGGAGCAGTTCACTCGAAAAATCCCCGTCGATCTGTCTCTACGAATTGGAGTTGGCATTCCGATCGAAGCTGAAGCGAATTGGAGCAGCAGTTCGAAGGTAACGCACTCGGTGCGTGTGAAAGTGGAACACGTACCGGAGGAAGCGAGGAAACACGCTATCACGGATGTGGACCTCCGTAAACAGTTGTCGCGATTAGGAAACACACCCTACGAATTGCGCGCACTGAATGCCAGTCTCATCGGCAACCCCATGGTTCCGCTGAGCGTACTTGGTGAACTTCGAAAAAACCTGGTCTCGGAGCTTGATCGTCAGCGAACCGAGGTCCCCATTAGGACCGTTTCGGAAAGCGGGGTTTCTAAGCGGATGTTGTCTACCATGGATTGCGTGCCCAAAAACCCCAGTGAACTAGACCGATTGCACGTTTTAGTGCGATCGCTGCAACAGTTGCGACAAGTTCTTGCGCACGGTCAGAAGACCATTTACGTTGAGTTTCAAGATATTCGAGATTACCACGAAGCTGTCGCTGTGGCGCATGATGCAGGGGCTACGATACACATTGCTACGCTCCGAATTCAAAAGCCCGGCGAGCAAGGTCTATTCAAAGCGATTGCAAAGCACTCTGCGGACGGCTGGTTGGTTCGTAACCTCGCTGCTTTAGATTTTGCGAACGAGCACGAGATTCCAGCCATCGGAGACTTTTCATTGAACGTGACCAATCCGCTGACGGCGGAATGGTTGATGTCTCGTGGATTGAAACGCATCACAGCCTCATACGATTTGAATCGCGACCAGTTAACGGAGTTGGTTCAAGCGTTGCCGAGTTCATGGCTAGAAATTGTGCTACACCAGCATATGCCTATGTTTCACATGGAGCATTGCGTGTTCTGTACGGTCATGTCGCCCGGCACCAACAAATCCAATTGTGGTCGTCCTTGCGATCTGCATGAAGTCAAGCTGCGGGACCGATTAGGGGTTGAGCATGTGCTCCACGCCGATATCGGCTGCAGGAATACTCTCTATAATGGACATGCTCAGAGCGGCGCTGAGGCGGCGCCTAAACTGATTCGACTGGGAATTCAGCACTTCCGAATCGAGTTACTTCGAGATGCTCCAGAGAGTGAAACGATTCGGCTACTGAGACTTTACAGCGACTTGCTTGTTGGGAAAATCGACGGTCCCACGGTTTGGAAGTCACTCAAAGCCGAGAATCGTGTCGGAGTAACGCGTGGAACACTCGAACAACCTAGAAATCCCTTGGCCCTCCTTTAGTGTTGGAACGGGCGATGAATTTCCCTATTGAACCAATACCATTTCCTTACTCTCCAACGCGTTGATAAACCAAATTGAACACAACTGACATGATTGATTCCCTGGAAACGACACTACATCAGAGCGGTCCGGCGGCCGCCGCTCAGTTCCTCGCCGACGCAATGAGACGCGAACAAAAATATGCTGAATTGTTCGAAGCGTTGAAAATGCTACATCGAATAGAGCTTGGGCTCCCCGCGGTGCACACCGATCTGTCCGGTGCACATGTTGCAACGCAACAGGATTCCATTTCACCAGAATTGCAAGACCAATTGGACAAGAAACTGCTTGGGGCTTGTGCGGAAGTTGGTACAGCCTTGATGCGCGCAGGAAATCTGCAAGAGGGCTGGATGTACCTGCGGGCCGTCGGAGATAGACAGGCAACTGCAGATGCGATGCGCGATGTGCCTGTGACCCAGGACAATTTGGATACCGTACTAGGCTTACTAGTACACGAAGCGATCGATGTAGCCAGGGGTACGAAGTTGTCCCTCGAAATGAGAGGCACTTGCAATACGATTACCATGCTCGATTCGGTGGTCTCGATGCGAGGCAGAGCCGATCAGCAAGCGGCCGTCGGAACATTGGTGGAACATGTCCACGCGGAGCTATTATCCAGTTTGAAATCGGACATTTTGCGACGGGAAAAATGCGATGGGGCTAGTCCTGTTCACTCCGAAACATCGCTCGAGTCACTGTTATCGACCCGACCTACATTGCTTCGCGATGGAACTTATCATTTGGATACAACTCATTTGTCATCGACCGTGCGTTTCGCAAGAATTCTTGATAATGAGCAGCAGTTGCGACTTGCGGTCGACATGGCTCAATATGGTCGGCAACTTCATTCGCAATACCAATATCCCAGCGAAGAGCCTTTTGCGGACCTCTACCCAATGTCGCTAGGCATGTTTCGAGCCTTGTTGGGAGAGCATGTGGATTCCGCATTAAAGATGTTCCTGCAGAAAGCTGAATCGCTAGATCCACAGGAGCACGGCACAGTGGCCATTGAAACTTACGCTGATTTGCTAACTCGCGTTGGCAGACCTGCCGAGGCGCTGCAGTTTTTAATCAAGAAGATGCCTCGGGGAATGCGGCCCTTTGGTATCGCTCCCTCACTGCTCGAGTTGGCGGAGGCATCGCAGGACTTCCAGGCGATGCTCAGTCATACCAAGGAGCGAGGAGATTTGGTTGGGTACGCAGCCGCACTCTTGCAATCCAGGACCCACCAAGCGAAACAGAAAGTCGTGGTCTAAGGTGCTTAACCGATGGCAATAAACATACTTTTGGTAGAAGATGATCCAAGCTTAGCCAACGCTATTCTCGAGGGGCTGTCCGATCAAGAAATCAAGTGCGAGATCGTTTCAACGGTCCAGTTGGCAATTCAAGCGATTCGTGATCGACGGCCAGACGCGGTCATTCTTGACTTGATGTTGTCGGGCGAAAACGGTTTGGATGTCCTAAAAGCCATTCGGGCTCAACGCGATCCGACTCCCGTCTTGATATTGACCGCGCTAGGTTCGCTCGAGAACCGAGTGGCTGGTTTGAATGAAGGTGCAGACGACTACCTCGTCAAGCCTTTCGAAATGCTCGAATTGATTGCTCGAATTTCGGCCATTACCCGTCGAAACAACCGAATCGAAGGTAGCACACTCACGTTTGGACCATTGCTTTTGGACTTGACCACTCGCCGAGTTTTTCGCGATGGCAAAGAGCTCAAGCTATCGCCGACAGAAACCTCCTTGGTGGAACTTTTCATTCGGCATGAGAATCAAGTTTTAACGCGAAAAATGCTGTGCCATCAACTTTGGGAAACAACCTGGGAAGGCGAAACCAACGTGATCGAAGTGCACATCAATCGCTTGCGCAGCAAACTGGACCGCGGTTTTGATCAGTCGTTGATCCATACCATACGAGGACGGGGTTACATGCTCTCCGAGACAGAGCCCAAGCCTCGAACCGAACCACCAGAAGCCATTAACAATGGTTGACGACAAACGCAAGCCAGAGGACGCCTCCGAACTTTTACTGGGGCAATCTCGGATGCGATATTGGGGGAAACTCACCTTTCGCGCACGTACCGCTGTCATCTTGACCCTATTTATTTTGATCACCGCTTTGGCGGTTGGATTGGCATTTCGAAACGTAGCCTCGCTCTTGCTCGTCAAGCGAACCAGTCTGGATTTGAAGGACGATGCGCAGGAATTCGTTGAACAGTTGGAACTGATTGCCGGTCCAATTGGTCCAGAGCGTTCCCAGGCCTGGAATCGTCACGCAGCCACCCATCAATTGCACCATTGGTTTCTACGCGTCTTTGATGAAAGGAAAAATCTAACTTGGGAAACCATAAGTGTTCCGGACTCGCTTCAATCCCTGACGCTCGGCGATACAGATTTGCAGGAGTCGGGAAAATATCGGTTTCTTAACCGACCATTCTATCACTCTTCAACGAAGAACAAGGGAAGTCCGACCGGTTGGATCCAGGTGGGCTGCTCCCTGGAGCTAGTGGACGAATCTATGGCGCAGCTAGATCGACTGTTGCTTTGGGTCTTTCTAATCGTGGTTATTCTAGGGCCTATTGTCTCCTTAATCCTATCCGCGCAACTGCTCAATCCGCTGACGGATTTGACCAAGCAGGCTGCCGAGCTCTCCGTGACCAATCGGACGCAGGTACTTGGTTTGCGGGGAAGTGGCGACGAACTCGATAGCTTTGCTGGAACGGTCAATTCGTTGCTCAGTCGGGTTCGATCGCAACTTCAAGCCAACGAAGACTGGATCGCCAATTCTGCACATCAACTTCGAAGTCCCTTGGCAGCGATCACTAGCAACGTCGAAGTGGTCTTGGGGCGATTGCCCGACGGAAAATCTTCTGACATGCTTTCAAGTGTACTAAGCGAATGCGAGTACCTGAACAAACTGGTTCAGCAACTGTTGCTGCTGAGCGAGGCCAACGCAGTTGGCTTAAAATCGAAGTGTAGCCAGATTCGATTGGACGATATGATTCGCGATTCGAGCGATTTCTTCGAAGCACTGGCAACCGCCAACAACATTTCCTTAAAATTCGATTCACTGGAATCGGTTACGGTTTTGGCCAACCAAGAACATCTGCGGATTGTGTTGCACAATATTATCGACAACGCAATCAAGTATACGCTTGAAAACGGTTCTGTAGAGATCGAGTTAAAGAAGACGGCACCAACGGAATGCACGCTAAGAGTTCAGGATACGGGCATTGGTATTTCTCATGCGGATTTAACGCGGGTATCGCGTCGGTTCTTTCGAAGTGATTCAGGTCGTGATCCAGCCATGACCCCTAGAGGAACAGGCTTGGGATTGAATATCGTTAAAACCATTGTCGAGGGGCTCGACGGCCGATTGGAAATCGACAGCAGCTTGGGCAAGGGAACGACGGTTCGAATTGTCTTGCCGATTGTCGCGTGAGTTTTGTTGCCTTTTGATTCGCAAAGTGCGTTAACAAGGCGCCCTTGCGCGTATAGGCTGTGAATTTATTAATGTCGCATTTCGGAGCGCAAAGGGCAGAAAGCGAGCATCCTTGCATAACCGCTACCATCGTTAGATTCGAATTTCGCGCGCGTTCATTGAACAGAATAACTTTCCTTTTCTTCCGTCCGAAGCCTCACAATTCGAGCTACGTTTTGCCAGCTACCTCATCGTTCTATCCAACGACGCTCGACTCCATGCCGACAACACTTAGCACACCCTGCATTCCAATTTCCGAATCAACCTCGGACGCCGACAAACTCGGTTCGCTTGATTTTCGTTCCCTGACCATAGGTAGACTTGCAGCTCGAATGAACGAGATGCCGAGGGAGGTCACGACTCAACTGCTAACGCCACATGTACCCCGACTCCAGGATCGTCCAATCGATCCGTTGGAGGCATTAATGGCGGAGATCATAAAAGTTTCAAGTGCGAACGAGCCATCGGCTTCCAATCTCACAGAAGAACGAATTCAAGCAATAACTGCGTGTCTGTCCGTGTCATTGCGATGGCTTTATCAGTCGGAAACTCACTTCGGTAAGCCAATCACATCG
The DNA here is from genome assembly GCA_031374925.1 of Pirellula sp. Classification (GTDB taxonomy): domain Bacteria; phylum Planctomycetota; class Planctomycetia; order Pirellulales; family Pirellulaceae; genus JBKCUI01. The sequence continues at coordinate 45,736 of JANMHA010000479.1, forward strand.
AGGATTCTGCTCAAAGCCTTGATGCCACTCTACTTGGCCGCTGGGCAAAGCCAAGCAGGCAAAGGAATTGTTGACACGATTTCACTGATTCGTATGACTTGCATGATCGCGGAACTAAACCGACTCACAACGGAAAACGATCTAGCGACTTGGTCAAACGAGAGCATTCGTTCCAACGTCGACCCTTTTGAGACCATTCCCAAATCGTTTCGAATCGCTTTGCCAATGATGGCCCACTCGTTTTGGAGCGATATCGCTGCCAAATCGAACCACGGCACATCCGAATCACCAAAGTTTTCAGATGTTGTGAGCTTGACCGTAGAGAAACATCGCGCATGGTGGTCGCTGGCTGGTCAACTGTGTAGCCAGCGCGCCCAAATTACCATTCCAGCCGAGCTTTCCATCGGGGTGATAGCTTGGGAAAAGTTGCGAGACCACTGGCAACGCGTATCCGGAACCCTGTCTGGTGTGTCCGTTTGCAATCCTGTTACCAGTGCAATGGCCGGCACCGCCTTTGCCTTGTCTGGAAAAAACAACGCGGATGTTATGCCCGAAATTCAATCGGCTAGGAAAGGGAATCCCAAGGAAACAAAGGATATTCAACAATGCAAAATGAAAAACGATCACCGCTTCGTTGAAATACGGTCGGCGCGTGATCCTCAGTTGAGTTCCAACTTGGATCATTTGCTCCAACAGTGTCGAAATGACCAGGGAACGCTTTCGCTGATTGTTGTCAAAAAACTTGGCACAAAGGGGGACAACGCATTAACCGCATTGCAAAACTGGCAAACAACCTTCATTGAATACATGGATACTCACGGCGAAGCGAGCAATGTGCGCGGCTTTATTAGCGATGAGGGAGAACTGTCCTTGGTATTCCAAAATGTGGAGCGCGCAGAACTGGCGCAATGGATACGCGATTCTTTTGCCAAATTCAACAGTTCTAATGCTGACTCAACCCTGGCTACTGCGGTTGCACTACCGCTGGTGTCCGGAGTGGCTATGGTTATTGCACCCTCGCGATCGTTCAAAATCGATCAGCTAATTCAGGCCGCTTGGCGGTGCCTAGAGGGAGCTAGCACTCAGGGTGCTGGAGCCGTTAAGACCATCGAAGTGTACTGAAGGCAGTTCTCACGTGCGTTGGAACATGTTAGGATGGCGAACTTTTTGACAGGTTTCCCTGTCAACAGTCGTATTCTGATCCATCCTCCAACTTTCGCGTAGATTCATGAATCAATCCCTTCATTCGCCATTTCAGCAAACCGGAAAAAGTGGTCGAACCGACGAAGATGGCCTCGTCTCTAGCAGACTAATGGCCGATCCGCGAATCGGAAAAGCCAAAGAGTTGCTCGCTGCGGCATTGAAGGAACATAGTTCGAAGATCGACGCGGTTCGATCGGCAAAACCAGAATTGGTACCGCAGTATCAAGAAGCGTTATCACGACTTGCACTTGCCCGCGGAGGAGCCCCTTACTTTCCGTACATTACCAGTGGAATCGGAAATGGTCCCTTTGTCGAACTGGGTGATGGCAGTGTCAAACTCGATTTTATCGTAGGGATTGGTGTTCACGGAATGGGACACAGTCATCCAGCCATGCTGGACGCAACCGTCGAAGCGGGGCTTGAGGACACAGTCATGCAGGGCAATCTCCAACACAATTCGGGCTCGCTAGCCATGTGCGAGAGGTTGCTTGGGCTCGCCAACCAATTTGGTGCCAAGCTCGATCATTGTTTGCTCAGTACAAGTGGAGCGATGGCCAATGAAAACTCCTTGAAGATTGCGTTTCACAATCGATTCCCCGCATCGCGAGTGATTTGCATGGACAATTGCTTCGCAGGAAGAAGCCTGGCGCTGGCGCAGTTGACAGATCGACCAGCCTATCGAGCGGGGCTTCCGAAAACCCTAGATGTCGATTTTATTCCAATGTTTCATCCAACAGACCCGGACGGGACAACCCGTGGTGCGATCGAGACGTTGAATAAGCTGCTTGCCCGACACCCTGGGGAATATGCGTGCCTTTGGCTCGAACTAGTTGCTGGCGAGGGTGGTTACTATCCGGGAACCAAACCTTACTTTGAAGAGCTGTGCAAGATTTGCCATGCAAACAAGATATTGGTTATTTTCGATGAGGTACAAACGTTTTCTAGACTAAGCCAACCATTTGCATTCCAGCACTTCGGGCTCGACGCCTATGCTGACTTAGTAACATTGGGCAAGATCACTCAGGTTTGCGCAACGCTTTACGGTGACAATCTAAAGCCAAAAGGCCCCGTACTTTCCCAGACATTTACCGGCGCTACTGCTTCGATTCGTTGTGGCCTTGCCGTCCTGGACGAGTTGGAATCCAAGGGTTGTTTCGGTCCTGCAGGCTGGAATGTTCGACGCCACCAGTACTTCAAAAGCAAACTTGAGCAGCTAGCGAAGAAGTACCCAGGTAAGCTCTGCGGTCCGCATGGCGAGGGGATGATGATTGCGTTCACGCCGGGCAATGGAGGAGCTGAAGAAGCGAAAGACATGCTTATGCGGCTTTACCATTTGGGACTGATGGGATTCTTAGCGGGAAGCAATCCGAACAGGATACGGTTTTTGCCACCACCGGGTGTGACGACAGAGACGCACATCGATCTAGCTTGCTCCATCATCGAACAAGCGATTCAAGGTTCGTAGTTCAGTCGCTCCTGCGACTGACTGTCATTGCCATTTCCTTCCCACCGCAAGCCTCGTCGCAACTCTCTTAAGGCTTGAGCCTTAAGCCTCCCTCATTCCACCTCAAACGAAACATTGATGACAACGAATTGCCTCAATCCGTTTGGATCTTCGCTTCCGATTTCGCGAATGTTTCTCTTGGCGAATGCAACCATTGGATTACTTGCATTAGGTCCATAGGCTTGAGCATAGCTCTGGGGCATCGCGTTCGCATTCGAGGAAATTGATCGCAAAGCGCCCAATTTGCGACCTGCCACTTTTGCCAACATCGCGGCATGCGATTGAGCTTTCTTGAAGGCTTCGGCCAAGGCCTCTTCTTCTTGCGTAATGGATATTTTGCCAACGTAGACTAATTGGAATTCTGGCAGGCGATTGGAACCGGAATAAATGGCAGATCCCATGAGTGGCTGCACGAGCAATTGTTCATCCGGGTCTAATACTTCCTTCAGTTTCCTTCCCTTGAAGTCTTTTTCGTCTATGGCGGTCTTCAATTTCATAGGCAATAAGATTGCGGCTTCATCCAGTCCGTTTTCGAGTTTCCATTCAGCTAGGAGAGCTGCGGTGGCTGAGAAGATTTGAGGTAGATCATTGATTGAATCTTCATTGGTAGGATTTGGGAGTTGGCCGCGAAGCTGTGGGTTCAAATTTCGCATTTGAGCCATTTGCGCAGCTTGTTGGCGAATCATTTTGCGAGCGGTGTCCGGGTCATCCACACCGGGCGTCCCCACGGACATAGTAGCCTCAGAAAACTCGATCGACGTTTCGACTGCACCAAGCACGACCAAGTCCTTTTTTACGCGCTCTTGCTGTTTTCGTAGCAGCTTCATCGCGTTTTCGCCTTCGCGACTCTCGGCTCGAACGAGCATCTGCAAACGGATTTTTTCGGCGGCTAGGACGATTTCGTGCGAGGCGGAAACCGAAACGGTGGCTCGGCTTTGCGAATGATCTTGCGCTATTGCACAAAATGGCACACGAAACGCAAAGAACACCAACAGTATGGATCCTATCCTAAGAATTCGATTGCACTTGGAACGACTCAACGCGCACCTCACTTTCTTCCATTGAACGATTGAAATTGCCCTTCCGCATCGCCACGACTCAGCATCCATTGTACCTTAACGGAGGGACGGAGGGACGGAGAGATAGTAGAGAAGGAGGGATGCCTTACGTTGTGGCTTGTCCCAGCGGTGGCCGCAATTGGCAGCAACTGCTTCGAATACAAGGCGTTTGGCGCTCCGTCCGGCTTGACCGCGGCTTGACCGGGCGTATGCATCAGGACCCGCGACCGACCAATCGTCCCTTCCTTCATTGCTCAACTCCACCCTCTATCCCTCGCTGGCAGCATACCGATTACAATGTTTGGAGCTGGATTCCTATACGCACGAATTGAGTGAAGTATTTGTCTAGATCCACCACTCCACTCCAATACTTTGCATGCAAACCGAGTTCAAGCCAATTACCACGCCATCACCAATGCTCACGAAATGCGCACTTATAACGGGGATTACGGGACAGGATGGTTCTTACCTTTCTGAGCTACTTTTGGAGAAAGGCTACACGGTGCATGGAATCGTCCGTCGAAGTAGTTCTTTGGATCGCCCCCGTCTTCTCGAGCAGTACAACGACCCAGCAATATACGGAAAGCGGTTGTTTCTTCATTATGCCGACCTCTCCGACACGACCTCGATTCGTCGGATCCTCGCTAGTTCCCTGCCGGACGAGGTTTATCACCTGGCAGGTCAGTCGCACGTTGGACTCAGTTTTGAAATCCCTGAGAGCACATGTGAATTGACTGCCATGGGGACTCTCAGAATCATGGAGATTCTTCGCGACCAACCGAATAAGCCGAAGTTTCTCCACGCCAGTAGTCGAGAAATTTTCGGCACTCCGATGGTTAGTCCCCAAAACGAATCGACGCCGCTCAATCCCAATTCGCCGTACGGTTGCGCGAAGTCGTTTGCGACTCAGATGGTCCGAATCTACCGCCAATCCCATGGATTGTTCTTTTGCAATGCGATTCTTTACAACCACGAAAGCCCACGTCGTGCCGAGAATTTTGTGACTCGCAAAATCACCTTGGCAGCAGCACGGATCAAGCTTGGTCTGCAATCGAAATTGATGCTTGGTTCTATCGATTCGGCTCGCGACTGGGGCTATGCCAAAGAGTACGCAGAAGCAATGTGGTTGATCCTTCAGCACGACACGCCCGACGATTATTTGCTTGCTACAGGTACCAGTTATACGGTAAGAGAGTTCACTCAAGCCGCATTCGAACATGTAGGATTAGACTGGGAGCAATATGTGGAATTGGATCCACGATTCATCCGCCCAGCCGACCCGGAGTCGCTATTGGGAGATGCCACCAAAGCAAAAACCATTCTCGGTTGGACAGCCAAAACGAAAATGCCGGAACTTGTAAGGATGATGGTCGATCACGACTTAAAGGCGTTGGCCGGGAAGTAGTTGAAGGGTAAAGGGTGAATAGAGATGGGCGATCAGCGATACGATATGGGCAACACTGCTACCGCTTGGACACATTTCATCTAAATTTGCGACACTCCTCGCTGATCGCACGTTTTCCGCATCTAAAAGACAACGAATTGGTAGCGTTTTCGTACTCGTGCTCAGCCCGATGGGGCGGTGCTCGTGCTTGTGCTCGAATTGGAACAATCGATTACGAGCACGAGCACCGTTTCACTGAGCACGAGCACGGTTGTCGGTTTGTGGGCAATGGCGATTGGCGAGGAGTGTCAAATTTGCTATTTATTATTTATAACCTTCAATCTGCGATATGTTGTTTAACACACGGCCGAGACGGCCATGTTCCTTACCCGCTTTCGGCTTCGAACTCGAATCACTGGGAATAGATTTTGATATCCATCATCGGACTTGGCTACGTTGGTTTACCGTTAGGAATCCAGTTTGCTCGAAATGGCGTAAAAGTGCTTGGGCTCGATATCGATCCGGTTAAGGTGGACGCAATCAATGCCGGCCGATCTTACATTCATCACATCGCTGGAGAAGTCGTTGCGGAACAAGTCACTGCGTTGAGACTTGCCGCTAGTACGGATTTTTCGCGAGTCGCGGAATGTGAAGCGATCATCATTTGCGTCCCGACTCCTTTGAATAAGAACCGCGAACCTGACATCAGTTACATCACCCAGACCGGGGAGAACATAGCGCCATTTCTTCAAAAAGGGGTCTTAGTCGTGCTTGAGTCGACTACCTATCCGGGAACTACCGACGAAGACCTTCGATCGGTACTCGAAAAAGGTTCGGGACTCGTTGCTGGAGTGGATTTCCACCTTGCATTTTCACCAGAACGTGAGGATCCAGGTAACCCGGACAGCAAAGTGGCATTCATTCCTAAAGTCGTAGGCGGCCTTACAAAACAGTGCTTGGAAAGAGCGATCGCGCTTTATATGAAAGCTATTGAACAGGTTGTGCCTGTCAGTAGTTGTCGAGCTGCGGAGGCGACAAAATTGCTGGAGAACATCTTTCGAAGCGTCAACATCGCGTTGGTGAATGAACTCAAAATCGTGTACGAAGCGATGGGAATTGACGTCTGGGAAGTGATAGCCGCAGCCAAAACTAAGCCATTCGGATATATGCCTTTTTATCCAGGGCCGGGGCTAGGGGGGCATTGCATTCCAATCGATCCATTTTACCTCACATGGAAGGCTCGGGAATTCGGACAGACCACTCGCTTCATCGAATTGGCAGGCGAGATTAATACCTCTATGCCGAAATACGTGGTACGAAAGCTATCGGAAGCCCTGAATGAGGAAAAAAAGTCATTGAATGGAAGCCGAGTTTTGCTTGTAGGCTTGGCTTACAAAGCGAATGTCGATGACGATCGTGAATCACCTGGATACGTGTTGATGGATTTGATGCATGGCTTTGGGGTCGAGGTGGAATACTACGACCCATTCATTCCATCGATTAAGCACACGCGCGAGCATTCGCACTGGGCTGGGAAAAAATGTGTCGATTGGGACAAGGAGACAATTTCGAGTTTTGATGCCACTCTTGTGGCCACCGCTCATTCCAACGTGAATTATGAACAGCTGGCGTCCTGGTCGCCATTGATCATCGACACGCGGAACGCGACCCAAGGTCTCGTAGGGAATGGCAGGGTAGTAAAGGCCTAGTGCAAGCCCGTGCGATAACCACCAAGCGGTCCAGGGGACAAGCTGCAGTCGGCAAACATTCCTCGCGCCATTTGCTATCTGCAATATTTCAGTTTCCCGCGCCGCACCCACGGCCCATTACCGTTTCGGCTTTGCGACGGAGACGATGGAATCTCAATCAACAAGAACACAATTTGGGCGTTCCCCTTTGCCAAGCAACCATTGATACACGGCTGCCATTTGGTCGCTGATGTTCTTCCAATTAAACTTGGTGTCGATGAGTTGTAATCCCTGTAAACCCATCGTTCTGCGTTGAGCTTCGCTCATACAACTGAAGTCAATCAGACTTTGTTCAATTCCAGATTGCAAAGAACTGTGTACAGGTATCTCCATCGACGCCCCCGATGCGAATCCTTCCGGAATATTGCAAGCTCGCGTCATCAATACCGGTTTGCCATACGACCAAGCCTCCAAAACCGCCAACGGCAAACCTTCACTGAACGATGGCAAAACAAAGCCAGTGGAGTGATAAAGGAGTGATTTTTTCAATTCTCCACGAACGTCACCTGTCAAGATAATGTTTGCTTCATTGGTCCAATCCGTGATCGAAGCGCTCATTGGAACTTCTAGAGAACGAATAAGTTGAAGGACCTTTTCCCGGAAATCTGACTCACCCTCGCCAGCGATCACGAGTTGCATTTTGGCTTCTCCTCTTTGTGATGATCTAGCCCACGCACGGATAAGTTCTAAGATCCCCTTTTTTGGATGCAGACGACCAAGGGAGAGCATGTAGGGCCGATTTACCTTCCCGGAACGCGGCGGTGTGACCATGCTGTCATAACGATTGGTACCGTTCGGTAGGATCGCAATTGGAGCCTTGCAACCAAACTTCCGAATCGAATTCGCCTCTGCCTCGCACAGCGCGTGGAGACAGGCCACATTGCTTAAAAGCTGATTCCGTTGAAAAAGGAAAAGTGCAAAACGCTTCACAATTGTAGAGTTCCGCATCGCCCATTCATCAAGCATTCCACGTGGTGACAGAATGACGGGGGTTTTGAAACGCAAATGGTGACGGTCAACCGCCAGGTTTGGAAACTGCCAAATCCCATGAATATGGATTAGGTCTGGATTGAATTCTCGCAGTTTCGAAGACAAGCTCGGTCCGAACGCCAATTTAGCAGGGCCGCACGACCTCGCCATTCGTGGAACCAGCGGATTCCAGTCCGGAATATCCGACGCACTGTAACGATCGTCAACGGAAAAGGGAACGATCTCAAGATTATTTGAGCGTGCAAGTGATAGGGAAAGTTCACGCACACTTTGAAACAAACCTCCAGCCAGTCGCGAGATCGAGGAACTAACGACAGCAATTCGGTCTTGGGTCATTTTTGGGATTAAGAATAAATCGTTTAGAACCAAGTTTAAAGCAAAATCGACTCATGAATGTACTCAGTAAACCAAACTATACGGCGCAATATTGGGCCAGAAAAAGAAACAACGGAATGCTTCGGGAAGTATTCGGGAAGTAACTGTGTAAAAGTGGCTCAATGGGACATGGTTAGACAGTGTCTAAGCTCGAAAAAAGTAAACTGCGCCCGTAGTTTCCAAAAGTCATTTAGGCTTCATGAAAAAATCTGTTTGCATCATTTCAATCCCTAAAGTCGAATCAATGCGGGGAATTGAAGCGATGGCAACGAATAACCCGTTCTGCTCGTAAAATCCATTGGATACAATTCGCACGTCCAAATTCGTCGACTATACTTCCTACGTAAAAGTTCCCAGTAGAGGGGGCTGTATTAGATTCAACGAATTGATGCCTGTTGCGGCAAGGATGCACGAGATTTGTGTCACCCACAGGAACGAAGTGCGTCTCGAAAAGTCTGCCAGTTGATCCTGTGCCGATTCGCACTAATTGCGTGCTCGTGTCGTATTCTTTTTTTGAATCGACGAATTGCAGCGGCAAAATTCTCAACGCCTTACCTAGATGTTTTAATTAGATGCAAATTTTTGTTACCGGCGGTGCTGGATTCATCGGCTCGAATTTAGTCCGACTGCTTATTGAGCAAGGTCACAGCGTATTGAATTTCGACAAGCTAACCTACGCTGGCAATAGGAATTCAGTGTCGGATCTCGAGAGCAATCCAAATCACCGATTTGTCATTGGAGATCTATGTGACGCCGATGTGGTTGGCAAAACGATTGAGCAGTTCAAGCCAACGTGGATCATGCATCTCGCGGCAGAAAGTCATGTTGACCGTTCCATTGATGGGCCGAGCCAGTTCATCCAAACGAATATCGTTGGAACGTTTAATTTGCTAAACGCAGCAAAGTCATACTGGCAATCAACCGAATCGGTTCGCCATCAGTTTCGATTTCTTCATGTTTCTACCGACGAGGTTTACGGATCGCTTGGAGCAGATGGATTGTTTAGCGAAGAAACTCGCTACGACCCGCATTCGCCGTATGCGGCTAGCAAAGCATCGTCGGATCATTTAGCACGAGCGTGGCATGACACCTACGGCCTACCGGTTATTGTAAGCAATTGTTCCAACAATTATGGACCATACCAGTTCCCGGAAAAACTGATTCCGGTCGTGATTCTCAAGTGTTTGCGGAACGAAACGATTCCAATATACGGCAAGGGCGAGAACGTTCGCGATTGGTTATTTGTTCAGGACCATTGCGAAGCCCTATTGCAGATCGTACGCGATGGTCACCCCGGTGAAACGTACAACATTGGGGGCAACAACGAGCTTCGTAATATCGACTTGGTAAACTCGCTTTGCGAACTGATGGATGAAATGCATCCTCGAGCTGATGGGAAGCCCTACGCGGATCAAATCACATTCGTATCTGATCGTCCTGGGCATGATCTTCGCTATGCAATCGATGCGACGAAAATCAAAGAGAAATTGGGCTGGCAGCCCAAGCAGGATCGTGTTTCCGGGTTCCGCAAAACGGTTCAGTGGTATCTTGACAATCAATCCTGGTGGAAGAATATCCTATCTGGCGGCTACCAACTCGAGCGCCAAGGAAATGGCTAGTCTCTAGATTCGATGTCGATACCGTTCAACATTCCTGATTGCCGACAACTATGTCTTTTTCGCATTTGAATTCTGGTATGCAGGCAGTAATCCTAGCTGGTGGACTTGGGACTCGAATTTCCGAGGAAACGCATCTGAAGCCAAAACCGATGATCGAAATTGGAGGGCGGCCAATTCTATGGCACATTCTCAAGATCTACTCGTCGCACGGAATCAATGACTTCATCATTTGCGCTGGATACAAAGGGTACGTAATCAAGGAATACTTCGCCAACTACTTTTTGCACATGTCGGATGTTACGTTCGACATGAGTCGTAACAGCATGGAGGTCCACGTGCGCAACGCAGAACCGTGGCGAGTGACGGTCGTGGATACGGGCGAAGAAACGATGACTGGCGGGCGGCTAGCTCGTGTCAAACCGTATCTCAACGACCAGACCTTTTGTTTCACGTACGGCGACGGTGTCGCAGACATCAATGTTGGCGAACTTGTCGAGTTCCATAGGAAGAACAATAGAATTGCAACGCTTACTGCAGTTCAACCGCCGGGTCGCTACGGAGCACTCGGTTTTGACGCAAGCGACTCTACCGAGATCACCTCCTTTCAAGAGAAGCCTGACGGGGATGGAGCATGGATAAATGGGGGCTTCTTCGTCCTGGAGCCAAAAGCGTTAGAGTATGTTACTGAGGGTGATGCAAGTGTCTGGGAGCGTCAGCCTTTATCAAAGCTCGCAAAAGAAGGACAGCTTTCCGCGTATCGGCATCGGGGATTTTGGCGACCGATGGACACGCTTCGCGACAAGTTGGAACTTGAAAACCATTGGAGCGCAGGGACTGCTCCTTGGAAATCTTGGTCGTGAAACCATTTTAGAACGATTGCCCTCTCGTGTTTGCTAACGTCTATCGCAATAAAACTGTCCTCGTAACAGGCCACACCGGGTTCAAGGGTAGCTGGCTTTGCCAATGGTTGCTTCGCCTTGGAGCCAAAGTTCATGGTTACGCATTAGACCCACAGCCCCATGAAACGCTTTTTGGCCAACTTGGACTATCGACAAGGCTTGCATCGGATACCAGGGGCGACGTTCGCAATCGGAATAAACTCCGAGATACCATCCAGGATGCCAAACCAGATGTAGTATTTCATCTTGCAGCTCAACCGTTGGTCCGCCTGTCTTTTGACCTTCCAATCGAAACGTTTGAAATCAATGTCCTCGGAACGGCGAACCTGCTCGAGTCTATTCGGACGCTGAACCATCCTTGTTCGATCGTTGTTGTGACGACCGACAAATGCTACGAGAATCGGGAATGGCTACACGCTTACCGCGAGGAGGATGCGATGGGTGGTTATGATCCATACAGCGCGTCAAAGGGTTGTGCCGAACTCGTAGTCGCTTCCTATCGTCAGTCCTTTTTTTCGAACAATAGCCGGCAGCGCATTGCATCCGCAAGAGCCGGAAACGTTATTGGAGGAGGCGATTGGGCAAAGGACCGCATCGTCCCAGACGTTTTTCGAGCAATCTCAAGGCGAGAATCGATTCCAGTCAGAAACAAACATGCGACGCGCCCTTGGCAGCATGTGCTCGAACCCATTTCCGGATACCTATGGCTCGCCGCCAATCTAATGCTTGAAACAAGCATTGCCCCCGCAAGTAAGAATCAACTTTGCTCAGCCTTTAACTTTGGCCCTAATTTGACGAGCAACCGAACCGTCGCCGATGTCGTCCAAGCAATCCTCGCCTACACAGGTGGCGATTGGACGGATCGGTCAGATTCAAACGCTCCGCACGAGGCTTCCAAGCTCAATCTAGCGATCGACAAAGCCTTCCATTTGCTTGGATGGTCACCTTCGTGGAGTTTTGATGAAACCATAGAGCAAACCGTCAAGTGGTATCAACAGGTTAGCGAATCCGATTCGGCTAACGAGATTACACTCGAGCAAATCAGTCTCTACGAACAGTCCGCTCAAACGGCTAGCCGTCTTTGGGCTTGTGCGTCACCTTACGAAGCGCCTTAACCAACACTCAGCCCCGTGCAAGAACTCAATAACGAACAACTGCGATCAGAAATTCTCAGGCTAACGCGAGAGTATTCAAGGCGAACTCATGTCCAGAATCGGCCTGGCTACGAGGATTCTGCCCCAGTGTTCGTACCTGGACAAACGACGATCCCCTACGCGGGCAGGGTATTCACAGAAGACGAGGTGGAAGCGGCAGTCGGCAGCACTTTAGATTTTTGGCTAACACTTGGCCCTGAGGGGGATAAGTTTGAAACCGAACTAGCCGAAATCCTTGGTGTCCGTAAATCTCTACTCGTTAATTCTGGTTCAAGCGCCAACCTTGTGGCGGTTTCAGCCTTAACAAGCCATAAGCTTTCATCTGAAAAACGTTTGAGACCTGGGGATGAAGTAATCACAGTCGCGGCTGGTTTTCCTACAACAGCTGCACCACTGATTCAGAACGGGCTGACTGCTGTATTTATTGATGCGGATCCCATTACGGGGAATGCAAAATGCGAGCAATTGGAGGACGCATTTGTTTCAGGTAAAACCAAGGCTGTCATGTTGGCCCATGCGTTAGGCAACCCTTTCGACTTGAAGACGACGCTCGAATTTTGCAAAGCGCACGATCTTTGGTTGATTGAAGACAATTGTGATGCGCTGGGTTGTTCCTACACTATGCCATCGAATTCACCTCTACTTGCCGACTACCCGAAGGAAGCTCGAAACGCTGACGGAAGTCTGACCAAGTACACCGGTAGTTGGGGTGATCTTTCGACACAGAGCTTTTACCCACCACATCATCTCACGATGGGAGAGGGGGGAGCCGTGAACATCGTTCGGCAGGTGGCGCTGAAGGTCCTCGTTGAGAGCTTTCGCGATTGGGGACGAGATTGCTGGTGCCCATCCGGAAAGGATAACACTTGCAATAAACGTTTTGCTTGGCAACTCGGTGAGCTACCTGAGGGATACGATCACAAGTACATTTATTCGCACCTTGGCTACAACCTCAAGCCCCTTGATACTCAAGCGGCGATTGGAAGGGTTCAACTCGAAAAACTGCCGACCTTTATTCAGGCGCGCAAAGACAACTGGCAGACGTTGCGAAGCGGACTAACATCCGTCGAAGAGTTTATTGAATTTGCATTGCCAACACATGCGACCGCATGGAATAGAGACGGGACTTTCGAATGGGATTCGACTGGATGCAAAACGGACTGCTCCTGGTTTGGTTTCAAGATGTCGGTTCGGGAAAATGCGCCGTTCACCCGTACAGAGCTTGCCAGATTCTTGGACTCAAAGAAAATTGGCAACCGGATGTTGTTCGGCGGAAATCTTTTAAGACAACCCGCTTTTGTGCAACTGCGGCACGACTCTCCGCAATCGATCAGGATCATCGGTGACATGACGGGGGCAGACGAAATCATGAATCGGACAGTATTCATTGGTACGTATCCGGGCCTAAGTCAGCCAATGCTTCAATACATTGTAGAATGTATTAACGACTTCGCACAAGTTTGCGTTAATTGACTTCTTGCGATACACCGCGACTGGCTCGTCACTCTGAAGAGTCCAGCGTTTCTCCGAAATGAAGCGAGTTTTTGTCACCGGTGGGACCGGCTTCATTGGCAGGGAACTAACACGATTGCTGGTCTCAGAAGGCAGCAAAGTTGGACTTCTGGTGCGGGATGCCGAAAAGGTTCGACGTGCAATGGATGTGTTCGCGGAAGTAGAAGTTTTTGTCGGCGACCTGTTCGACAACAATTCTGTTAACCGTGCGATTAGCGATTTCCGGCCAGACACCTTGATTCATTTGGGATGGGCAGGCGTATCCGGCAAAGATAGGGACGATGCGATTCAATTGCTTAATCAGGCGTCAACGATACATCTGGTAAAGACTGCAATTGAATGTGGTGTAACCACATTTGTCGGACTGGGGAGTCAGGCCGAATATGGACTCAAGGGGGGCATAATAAATGAGCGCGAAGTTTGCAATCCCGTGAGTCTCTATGGCGCTTGCAAACTATCAAGTGGTATTATCGCCGATCAATTGTGCCGTGTTGGACAGGTTCGATTCGCTTGGATTCGATTGTTTTCCTGTTATGGACCAAATGATACGCCAACCTTCATGATCCCAACTGTGATTGAGAATTTACTTCGATCAGAATGTCCGAAGCTTACAGAAGCCAAACAGATTTGGGACTACCTGTACGTCGCTGATGCGGCATCCGCCATCGCACATATTGCAGATTCAACTTCGGCGAAAGGCATCTTCAATCTTGGGTCGGGAGTCGGTAAGCCTGTTCGAGAGGTCGTAGAGCAGTTGCGAGACCTTATAGATCGGAATCTTCCGCTTGGTTTTGGCCAGGTTGCCTATGGACCACAATCCCTAATGCATCTACAAGCGGATATCTCCAATCTTGAGAATATCGGATGGAAACCAAAAACAGCCCTGGAAATCGGGCTATCTAAGACTGTTAACTGGCATAGGAACCGAGTAAGAACATGAAAGTAACTGACTATATTGCTCGGTTTCTCGATGATAAAGGGGTTAGCGCGGTATTCGAGATGTCAGGGGGGATGATCACGCACCTTCTCGACTCAATTCATTTGCTTGGAAAAACTCGAATCGTAAGCACGCACCACGAACAAGCTGCCGCATTTGCGGCGGAAGGATTCGGAAGGATGACAGGGATTCCGGGAGTTGCTATGGCAACTAGCGGTCCAGGTGCAACCAATTTGGTCACAGGAATGGGTAGTTGTTACTTTGATTCAACCCCAGCGGTTTTTATTACAGGTCAAGTCAATCGGCACGAACAAAAAGGGGATCGACCCATTCGGCAACTTGGTTTTCAGGAAACGAACATAGTGGACATGGTTCGTCCGATAACGAAGGCTGCACGAATGATTTGCGAACCACGCGACATCCCGTCTGCTTTAGAAGAGGCCTTTCGGACTGCGACATCGGGGCGTCCGGGACCCGTTTTGCTGGATATCCCGATGGACGTTCAACGCGCGGATATTGAACCAATCCCATTTACGAAGACGTCATCCACTCCCGCGAACTTATCCGGCGAAAGCGAAAAGTTCCTCAGCGACCTGCGAACTGCACTCAAAGCGGCAAAGTACCCTCTAGTACTCGCCGGTGGTGGAATTCGATCAGGAAGATGCACTGCCGACTTCGAGAGCGTTGCGGACAAGTTGGGGATTCCGGTGGTTCATTCGCTCATGGCAGTAGATGTACTGCCATTCTCGCATCCGCTTCGGATGGGCATGATCGGTACGTATGGAAATCGGTGGTCCAATATTGCCTTAGCCAAGTCGGATTTAGTCATCGTTTTGGGAAGCAGATTAGATGTGCGTCAAACTGGATCCGACACGGACTCGTTTCGATCTGGCAAGAAATTCTTTCACGTCGACTGCGAACCAGGTGAAATGAATAACCGAGTTGTCGGTTGTCGCACGCTGGTTGCTGAGCTTAGCGACTTTCTTCGTCTTGCAAAAGACGCGTCAATGGATCGAGTCGATGTTGCTGATTGGATAGCGGAAATCAGACAGATTCGAAGCACTTGGCCAGACGATGGCGAGTTGCCGGAAAATACGGGAATAAATCCGAACATGTTGATGCACCAGCTATCGGCAGTAAGTGGTGAAACCTCGGCATTTGTTATAGACGTAGGGCAGCATCAAATGTGGGCTGCTCAGTCTCTGAGACTAAAAGCAGGCCAGAGATTTCTTACGTCTGGTGGCATGGGCTCGATGGGATTCGCTTTGCCAACCGCACTTGGGGTTGCGATCACTAATCCGAAGGTACCATGCATGGTCATCGCAGGCGACGGAGGTTTTCAATCCAACATCCAAGAACTGGAGACCATCCGAAGGTACAAATTGCCGATCAAAATGGTGATTGTAAACAATTTATGCCATGGAATGGTTCGCCAGTTTCAGGAGAGCTATTTTGAGGGGCGATACCAATCAACATTCTGGGGTTACAGTGCCCCTAACTTTGAGAAGGTCGCACAGGCATACGGAATTCCGGCAAGGACATGTAGGGAACCAGGAGAAGTTGCAGAGGCCGCGAACTGGTTGATGGATGATTCTAAAGAGCCAGCGCTTCTACAGGTGATGGTAGATACATTTGCGAATGCATACCCAAAGGTCGCTTTCGGCCGACCAATATCGGAAATGGAACCGTTTGCAAAACCGATTGAAATGGAAAGTACCTAACAAACTTCTAAGGGAGAGTGCACCACGTCGACTTGGAAGAGAATGAACTTAAAAACCACGCTCGATCGATCAACTCCGATAGATGCCTTGCGAGGTTTGGCAGCGATAATGGTGT
The DNA here is from genome assembly GCA_031374925.1 of Pirellula sp. Lineage (GTDB taxonomy): Bacteria > Planctomycetota > Planctomycetia > Pirellulales > Pirellulaceae > JBKCUI01. The sequence goes on from JANMHA010000479.1 coordinate 61,955, forward strand.
TGATTTACCACGCGCGATCTTCATTCTGGATAGGTGCTAGGGAATCGTACAGTGAAAATGGACTTAAAGCAGACTTTAATGTCTGGATGGGGTATTTGTCTGTACCAATTGGGTATGGTTGGCTTGGTGTTACCCTGTTCTTTGTTCTGTCGGGATACTGTATTCATAGACGAGGCGCTCGGCTCATAGCCAGTGGGAACGCCGCGCAAATGAACTGGTATTCCTTTGCGAAACGTCGACTTTGGAGGATATATCCAACGTATATTGGAGCCTTGGTACTCACCGCAGTCATAGACTATTATCTCGAACATCGATTTGGCCAACTGAATCCAGCCCAAGACAATTCACTTTTCGCATTCATTTCAAGTGTTTTGACCCTCCAGGGTTATGCATCGCCGTTTTTCGGTAGCAACGGCGTATTTTGGACTTTGGCGATGGAAATGCATTTGTACGCAGCCTATCCCATTCTCTTTGCTTTCTCGAATCGATACGGTCCCAATCGGGTTCTTTTGATTGTATTCCTAGTTTCGCTCACTTATGCAATTCTAGAATATTCACTAGGCTTCGAGTCTTTGTTGATCTATCGAACCCAAAGAGGTCCGATTTTCGTTCCCTATTGGTTCACTTGGACGATTGGGTTTTACCTTGCGGAGATTGAAGCCAAGCGAGGAACGGTATTGCCCACGAAAACTTGGTTGTTATTGCTAGGGCTTGCACTACCTGTGGCGTTGGGCCTTTCTCTTAATGAAATGATTCTGTTTGCGGAGTTGTTTTGGGCCATTGTGTTTGCTGTGGTCGTTCGATTTAGTTTGGTCTCACGCGATGATAGTTTATTGAATCGTATGAGTGGCTTTACTCTTGCTTGGGTCGGTGCATTTAGCTATTCCCTGTATGCGATACATGCTCCGCTCTTGCAGCTGTATCATTCCTTGATTTCCCCTGCAGACATGAATTTCAAATTCAAAACCCTCTGGCCTGCAATCGGCGGAGTCGTGGTGGTGCTTCCATGTGCGTACTGCTTTTACTTGTTGCTCGAGTCGTGGAGTATTCGTAGAGCTGCGTTCCGTGAGAATCGAAGCGGTTCCGTCAATCAAAAGTTGTCCGGGTCGAATCGATGAAGTTGAGCATTTGCACTCCAACTTGGAACCGTGAGTCGAGTCTTTCTCGAACTCTCAGGCAGACTGCATTGCAAATTGAAACGGACTATTTGCAGAATGATGTCGAGGTCTGTCTAAGCGACAATGGCTCGACCGATAAGACTCAGGATGTCATCGAATCGATTCGACGTGAGTTCCCAAGGGTGACATTTCGCGTCAATCAGTTTGAGACAAATCAAGGATTTGCAAGAAATCTAGATGCGACGGTAAAGCTGGCCAACGGTGAGTTCCTGTTTTTCAACGGAGATGATGACTGTTTCCGGCCAAACGGAGTCAGCGAGCTTCTTGGCATTTGTCTGAATACCAAAAACGTTCTTTTCCTGAAGAATCTATGGGACTTCCAAGGTACGATGGATTGGGATTCATTAGAAACAAACCAGCAGATCCTTTTTCCGGATGTCTATTCGTCGCTTTTGGCCTTGGGCTCATTTCATCCGTCGTTCATCGGCAATTTTATGGTTCGGAGGGAAGCCTATTTGTCTCATTCAAACAGGCGATTTCTTGAGTCTATTTATCCGCATATGGCGGTAACGTTTGAGGTATTGAGGAATTCGCCCGTAGAATTCAGGAACTTCACATGCATTGAAGTTGACGACAGCAATCGGCGCGTTGGAGCTTGTTCGGCGAGGGGGACAGCAGTCGATGCGGCTCGCGTGCAAACGGAAGGACACTTGCTCAAAAACCGTAATTGGCAAGGCGTATTCCGATTTTACAAGACATTCCTTCGAAGCATTCCGCGAGCAATACTAAACGAAAGAACTGGCGAATGTCGCAGATTGAACAACGAATACGCGAACACAAGTCTCTTCAATCTACTTGACGTTTATCGCGCATCCTACCTTGCGATGTTTGTGGGGGCTCTACTCTTCTTCGTTGCTCGGTTTTCACCTTGTTGGCTTCTTCGCTCCCTTCTGAGATGAGAATTCTTCGGCCGAGTTTTTCGCCGTTCACGAATTTTCAATCATTGCGCCATGGTCGAAACAAATGCTACGACGTGGTTGTGATGGCTAGAGTGCGGTTGGGTTGCGAAGTTATGCATTCGAAAAAACACGAAGTACCGTAAAGTCTTGAAAAAACGTTGGAGAAGAAGTGAATAAGACAACGATTGCAATAGTTAGACTCTTGGTTCCGAGAGCAGTGCGAAACTGGACACGAAATCCCGTTGGAACCGTAAGTTATTTGCTAAACCGCGTTTCATTCCTAGTTGGTAAGCGAGAAACAGTTTCGCCAGCTGAAGGCTGGAAATTGAAGTGTCACCCGGCGGCAAAACAGCATTTTGAGGTTTTTAGTACGGACCCGATTCAAGCATCGGAGTTGGCTGGTTTCGCTGCGCAGTGTTGTCCAGGCATGAGGCTGCTCGATCTTGGCGCCCATTATGGTGCTATGTCACTTGCTGCTGTTCATTACGGCGGTAATGATGTAAGAGTATTGGCTGTTGAGGCTTCGTCCTCCGCTTTGAGTATTCTTGAGGCGAATCTCGCTTTGAACAATGCGGAACGAATGGTTTCGGCTGTTTGCTGTGCAGTTGGAGATTCGGATGGATTTCTGGAGATGCTCACGACGGGGCCTGGGGACTATTTTGTCGTTCCTACCGAAAGTCGCAACGATACGACACGTGTTCCCCAAAAAACGATTGAGACAATACTAACTGAATCAAGCTTCAATCCAACGCATATTAAAATAGATATTGAAAGTTTCGAATACGAGGTCGTCTTGGCATCCAAAGACTACTTTGCAGCCAATTCACCTTGCCTGTTTCTGGAACTCCATGGGGATTTACTGAAGACTAGAAAGAGGAATCCAGAGGTCATTATTCAAACCTTGAGTGATTGCGGATACAATCAATTCAACATGAATAATACTGATGTTTCTGTCGCGGAAATGAAAGAAGCTGGGTTCAATTGTAGATTGGTGTGTCGGAAGAAGTTTTGAAACCCTAAATCGCATCGCTTTGACGTATTTTCGACTGCTCGGAGCTTGCCTCTGACGGTTGATATGCTTCACAACCGTGCCAAAATCGGACACCGAAGTGGGAACCATGGAAGTCAAAAGAACGCGGCGATGACGAAAACATCTACTTCTAGAGGGCGAATATTGAAGGGGCTTGGTGCCACAAGCCTCGGGCAACTGGTAAATCTAATTTCGCAATTAGTTGTTACCCCAGTCCTTATTTACGCGTGGGGTATTGAGCGTTGCGGCGAATGGCTGGTATTGTCCTGCATACCTAGCTACCTCGCTTTGTCGGACGCGGGAATTTCCTCAGCTTCTGCCAACGAAGTTTCGATGTCTGCAGCCCGCAAAGACTATAACCGCGCAAACGCCGCATTTCAGAGCACTTTAGTGTTTCTCTATTTGGTTGGCGCAGTGATTTTGGCTGCCGTTAGTCTATTCGTATACGTTATTCCGCTGCGAGAATTCCTCGCCATAAATTCCATTTCTGTCAATGAGCTAAGACTCGTTTGTTTTCTCTTTGCGATTTCCGCGATACTAGGCCAACAACAGGGGCTTTGGCAGAGCGTATTTCGCTGTGATGGATATTTTGCGTTTGGGGGAATGATTGGCGTTGTGTTCAAAGCGGCGGAACTAGTGGTTTTTATTCTCTTTTCTTTGCTGAACTCGTTTGTAGTTCTTTTGATATCGACAATTTGTTTTCGATTGCTGGTGATTGTCGCGACAAAGTTAATCGCCATGAAGTGTTTGCCCTGGCTGGAAGTTGGGACAAAACGAGTAAATCTATCGTTCATTTCGCAGGTTTGGAAACCTGGACTTGCACATTTAGCGTATCCCCTGGGGAATGCAATGACGGTCCAAGGCACAATCATGTTGATAAGCCACGGCTTTAGTCCGTTGGCGGTTGTCACCTTTAACTCTCATCGAACTCTTTTCAATGCAACGACTCAATTAATGTCGGTCGTGAACTATACAATTTGGCCAGAAATTGCCGATGCGTACGGTTCGGGAAGCATCGACCGATGCAGGCTATTGCATCGCAAGTCCTGCAATTGGTCCATATGGCTTGCTGTCGTGTCGGTTGCGCTATTGGCAGGAAACTCTTTTTGGATCTTGCCGTTCTGGACTCTAGGCCGCGTTCAAGCAGACTCTGGGCTAGTTCTGGTGCTTTCTCTTTTGATAGTCGTGAGAACTTTCTGGTATACGAGTTCCGTGGTTTCCTCTTCTACCAATAGAAATGGGAAGATGGCCGTTGCCTTGCTCGTCTCATCCGTTTTCTCACTAGGGCTCCTGTTTTGGATCGTTCAGTTAAAGAGTCTTGCATACGTTGCGCTTTGCCTAGTGTTTACGGAAATCGTCATGTGTATCGTTATCGTAAACTGTGCTCTCGTGATCACAAGCGATAGTTTTTGGGGCCTCGCAAGATTTGTCATGTGGCCACCATTCGATGATTTGATCAAATTATGCGGGCCTGCGTTTCTTCGGGCAAAAAAAGTAATCATTCGGGGTACCTAATATAGTGGTCTTATTCAGTTTTTCAGCGTCATGAGAGTTCTTCTGGTTGGTTATCTTTACGGCCGTGGAGGGATTCAAGGACACACGCACTGGCTTGCGAGGGGGCTTCAGAAATGCGGCTGCGAAGTGGAGGTTCTGACACGGTCACCAATAGGCGATACCCAGCAAGAACTTCGATACGAAGTAACTTATCCAATAACAGAGTATTCCTCAAAAGGTATGTTTCAGAAGGTATGTTCCGCCTTCACGCACCAGGGGAGCAAGTCTTTTGACGTGGCCGTTCTTGCAGGAACTGGTTGGCTTGCTATGGCAAATCTTTTGTTAAATCGAAAAATTGGAAAACGCGTTTTCTTTGAGGTGATGAGTGGAAAACGGATGGGCTTTCTTGATCCAAGAACACTCGTCCACTTCGGGTTTGATGCAGTCATCGGCCAAGCGCCTGAAGTGGAAAATCGGTTTTGCAAAGAATTCAAATGGAAGAAGATACACTCGGCGATTCCGGCTATACCCGATCCATTAGAACTGCAAACAAAAATTGGCCAACCCAAAGTTAAACTCGATGGTGGAATTCGTGCGGCTTATTTTGGTCGATTGGCAGAGCACAAAGGCGTGCTCTTTTTGCTTGAAAACTGGGATGAACTTTCAAAATCAATTTCTTCGCTTGATATCTACGGTTTTGGTCCGCAAGAACTCGAATTGAAGGAAAAGCTCTCTTCATTAAGACTGAACGATAGTGTCCGCATGCATGGAGAATATCCTTCAGGTGAAAAGTATGTTCGGCTCTTGCAGGAGTTTCATGTGGTTCTCTTGCCTACCATTGGCGAAGAGGGCGCACCCTTAGTTCTGCTAGAATCCATGGCCTGCGGAATTCCGTTTGTCGCAAATGGCGTTGGAGGGATTCCAAGCTATGCCAATGAGGACTGTGGAATCACCTCGGGCGACATCTCCGAGTTTATCCCTCTGGTCAAGAAAATGGCAGACAGAATCATGGAAGGAAAAATTGACGCTTGTCGGCTTCAGCGTCATTACGCAGCGAATTTCTCGTTCGATTCGATTTCAAACCGTTGGTACGATTTTCTGAAATCTATTGTTTAGCCGTTGTGGCGTTATCGCTCGACGAAGCATTGGGACATGCAATTTGCCTAAAATGCCAGGTATGGTTACACTCAGAAAGAAAGAAGTTTTTGTGGTTCAAGAGGTAAGGTATGGATGAGACCAGTCTTTTCTGGATGCTTTGGTTGGTTTCAACCGGACTGTGTTTTGGCCATGTCGCAAGAGCATGGCGACATTCAGAACTAATGCTAGAGTGGCCATTTATCGTAAGCATCATGTGCTTGTATTTTTACGGATACATGGCAATGTCTGCTCATTTAAATTTGAGCCACGCTTTTGCGAAGGAAGATGCCCTACTTGGACAGTTAACAGCGATTATTTGCCTGCTGGGAGTCTTTTTAGGATGGAGAGTAGGGAAAAAGAGCCATACCGTCGAAATTGCTGACAAAGCCTATGACTGCCAAAAGTTGCTTAAGATTGGGTTGTTGCTAACGTTGTTTGGTGCGTTGGCTCATTTATCTTTTCATGGCACGTCACTGGACCAGACGGGAAAAGCGAATTTCCAAGGCTCAAGTGCGTATTGGTATATGTGCTTTTTGGTTGGGTATCCAGGATTGGCAATGTCAGTGTGGGCGATTAGCCAGATTGGTATTTTGAAGAGTAAGACTTTGCTTTTTCTAACTGTAGTCATCTTCGGAGTCTTTTTGTTTCCGCATTTAAATGCTGCACGAAGAGGGCCACTCTTTCCTGCAATAGTAATATTGCTTTTTGTTCCTTCGTTCTCGCTGCGTAAAAAGCCAAATCCAGTCTGGATGACCACTGGACTTCTCGTGGCCGGCTTCCTGATGCTCGCTTTTGTTCAGGTACGCGCGTTTACGTATAATGATGGAACTTGGTCGGAGGCATTTAGCAAAATCACCATTGACGAAGTAGTCAGTACGAAGGCAAATCAAATAGCTGACAATGAATACGTGAATCACGTCCATATGATCGCATCCCTCAGCGAGACGGGGAACTATCAATTTGGAACTGGACATTTGGGGCTTTTTCTTCATTGGATTCCCCGAGAAGTCTGGCCAAGCAAACCTGGAATTGGAGAAGGCTGGTTTTCGCAATCTGAGATGATGTTGGATGTAAATCGGCGAGCTGGTGTTGACTTAATCGGTGGGGGGGCGGCTGCAGGCGGTTTTGCAGATTCGTTCGTTCAATATGGCTACTTGTCTCCACTGTTCTGGTTTTGCTTGAGCTACTATTTTGCGAGACAGTACTCGAGCGCAAGTCGAAGTTTCGATCCCAATAAAGTCTTTTCGTACATGGCGATACTTTGTTCCACCCATTGGCTAATAAGTCAAGGGTTCGCTGCGGCATTTGTGCCATACTTGATTTTTTTGGTTGTCCCAAAGCTGCTGTTCCGTTTCATCAACTTTGAGGAAACTCACCCAGAGCGCACTAAGTTGGCATCTCCGCAATATTCGAATCGTTTACATCTTTCTGATCATCGTTGAAATTGGGCATGTCGATACGTCCAATGGAAAAGTCGGATCGAGTTTTGGTAATGTTTCGCCGATTTGGGCCCTACCATTTTGCCCGTACTCGCGCCGCTGCGGCCAATTTGAATGCGACCGTGGTGGGCCTAGAGGTATCGAGCGTCGACACCATTTATGATTGGGATTCGATTGCGGCTTCTGGGGCAGAGAAGATAACTATGTTCAGGGACGTCGATTCTGCAAATCTGCCACGTTCCGTTTTGCTTGCCCGTTTCCGTGAAGTGTTTCGAAAAGAATCGCCGATTGCGGTCTTTGTTTTAGGATGGACCTATTTGGGAATTGCGGGACTTATCGCGGCAAATGATTTGAAGATCCCAACCGTTATGATGTCGGAAAGTTCGTCGCGGGATTTTAGTCGAGTTGCAATCGTGGAATGGATCAAGAAACAAATCGTCCGAGGCTGCGGTGCAGCATTGGTCGGTGGTGAAACGCACCGTGAATACCTTGTAAGGCTCGGCCTACGAAAGGACTCGATCCATTTAGGTTATGATGCCGTAGACAACGATTACTTCGAACAAGAGTCGTTGAAGCGTCGAAGCAGTTCTAGAGAACTGGAGAATCGATATGGACTACACAAGCCCTTTTTTCTGGCCTCCAGCCGCTTCGTTCCCAAAAAAAACCTTGCTACTCTTTTTCGATCCTACGCTCACTATCGAAAAATGGCAGGAGACAGTGCATGGGATTTAGTTTGTTTGGGTGACGGTGAACTTCGCAGTAGTCTGGAAAAGATCCGGACGGAATTGAACTTGCAAGACTGCTTGCACTTACCCGGCTTTGTTCAATACGATGAACTGCCAAATTATTACGCACTCGCTAAGTGTTTCGTCCATGTCAGCACGTGCGAACAATGGGGGCTCGTGATCAATGAAGCGATGGCTTCAGGATTGCCGATCATTGTGTCCGAACCCTGTGGCTCAGCTCATGAACTAGTTCACAGTGGAAAGAACGGTTGGATTGTTGACCCCCTCGATTTGGATGGGATAGCGGCGAGAATGCTAGAAGTGTCCATGTTGTCTAGCGATCAGCTTCGATTGATGTCGGACTGCAGTCGTCGGATCATTCAAGACTGGGGACCGGAACGCTTTGGAAGGGCATTTCGGTCCGCACTTGAGGCTGCCATTTGTACGCCGATTCCGAAACGATCCTTGTTTAATCGATTAGTCATGCGCCTCGCATTGGCGAAGCAATAATGAGCGAGGCGAAACGAGTTCTCCTAATTAGCTCAAACTCCAGCGCGAGAGGAGGCGGTGAACGTTACTTGGTATTCCTCTCGGAGGGGCTGAAGTCCCTCGGCGTTGACGTTCATGTCCTATTGTCGAATTCCGACTACATGAACGGATGGGAAGAAGACTTGCGCAGCGTTGGCGCCACTGTTCACCGATGCGAACTCAAAGGGCTTTCAAGCCGCCCACTTCGGTTTCTTCAGTCGATTGCAGACAAGCGGCAGCGAGAACGCATATCCTCAATTTGCCGCGAGATTCAGCCGGCTGCGATCTTGGTGAATCAGCAATATGATGAAGACGGCTTGGACTATGTTATGGGCGCCCTGCAATCCTGCCAGTGTCCAGTTTCCGGAGTTATCCATATGCCAATGACGGCATGCAAGAATTCTCGCCCATTTGGATGGTTGCGGGGTGTTGCAATGCGAAGTTGGTATAGAAAAAATCCCTACCATCTGGTTTTTAGTTCGATTGGCGGACAGTCTGAATTCCTCGACTACTACAAATTGAATTTAAAGACGTCCATTGTTCCGAGTGGAGTCCCTCTATGCAAAACGAGAATCGACCGCGGTGAAACGCTGGAGCGACTTAAAGACGAATGGATCACGGCTTCGATGGACAAGTCGGCATCGAGACTCCCCGTGATTGGTGTCGCATGTCAGTTTGTTGCCCAAAAGAATCTATCGCTTCTCATTGACGGTTGGCTGTCAGCAATGAACGCTGGGACACCGACCAGACTATTATTGATTGGTGATGGCCCAGAACGAAAGCAAATCGAAGGGCGGCTAGCGAATGTGGATCGATCGCTTTGGCACATTACTGGGTGGACAGATAAGTACTCTGATTACTTGACTCATCTGGATCTGTTTGTGATGACCAGCCACTACGAGGGTTTACCTCTGACGTTGATCGAAATTGCGGGAATGGGAATCTCTGCGATTGTTGCGCCATTCAATGGAGCAAAAGAGGTTTCAGATAGGGCTCCGTGGGTCGAAACCATTGCAGAAATGGACGCGCTGGTATTGGGAAGACGAATCGTCTCGAAGGTAAACCAGTTGAAACAAGGGAAAGTTGTGAGTCAGGAAGAAAGAGATGAATTCATTGATTACTTTTCTCCCACCCGCATGGCGCAGGATTTTCTACATGTACTTGGCATAAATCTTGACGCGCAGGAAAGTTCGAAACTTCGTAACGGTGAAACTACTAACTGAAAGTGTAGGAAATGCGAGAAACTTGGCAGAAATTTAGTAAGGACCCGAACAACCTTGACGCTCAAAATGCGGTGATTGCAGCTTTGAAAAAGGCGCGCTGCCGTGTTGGAGTGAATGATCGCGTCAAGTTTCTTTGCGAACAAGTGAAAGGCAAAGAAGTACTTGACGTCGGAATCGTTGAACATACAGAGCGAGCTGAATCCGAGTCCGACTGGCTTCACGGGCGACTGCGAGAGTCGGCAAAGAGCATTCTCGGAATTGACATCTTAACTACGGAAGTCGATGCGTTAAAGGGAAAAGGTTACAATGTCATCGTGCATGATATCGTTGCCACTCCACTCGAGGAAAAATTTGAAATCGCTGTTTGTGGCGACGTGCTGGAACACATTGATAATCCAGGTCGATTTGTTGGCAATTTGGAGAAATCGTTGAAAGCTGGCGGAAGGGTCTTCGTTTCATTGCCAAACCCATGGTACCTAAACTATCTAATTAAAGCGTTATTCAATGGGAGCCAATATGTGGAAAGTGCTGACCATGTCGCTTGGTACGATGCGAATACGTTGGTAGAGTTGTTTGGGAGACAGGGTTTTGAATTGGTTAGTTATCGCGGAATTATCGCAAACAAGTCCACTACCTTCAAATCGCGAACCCTTTTCTACATGGTGCCAATGCTACTGAAGTGTGGCCTAAAACATGAACTCTTTTCCAAGACGATGGTATACGAGTTCGGGAAAATCTAAATGGAGCATAGTCCGTCTGGTGCTGGAATCTGCAATTGAATTGTGTCGCGGCTCCAACGAAAATAATACTTGAAGTGGGGAGTTTTAGTATGTGGAAAAAAATCATCGCGGGCGGTCCAGGTCGAACAACGCGCTTGCACGATCATCGCGGAAAGACCGTTAGCATCGGCCGACTAGTGCGCAACGGTCCGCGTGCGCTAATTTCTTGTCTCAGTCGTGTTGCTTACAACAAATTTCCAAATAGACCGTGGATCTCGTATGACGGACAAAAGATCTTGGAAAGGCATTTGCATAAAGAGTCGCGCGTGCTTGAATTTGGTTCAGGATCGTCCACTGCTTGGTATGCTGATCGCTGTGGCTTCTTGTTGTCGCACGAACACAGTAGTGAGTGGTTCGACATGGTCGGCAACATAGTTGGCGATCGCAAGAATGTCGTGAGAAAGCTCTGCTTGACGCGGGAAGAGTACTTGCAGATTCCAGATAACTACCGGAGCAAACCTTTTGATTTGATCATGATCGACGGGAAGTACCGAGATGCATGTCTTGATGCTAGCTTGGAATTTCTTTCCGAAGATGGAATCCTATATCTGGACAATTCGGACAAGTCGCTAGGTGACGAAACCGGAGACATACCAGCCGCGCGTAGAAAAATCCTAGACTACGCTACAAAAAATGGCAAGCGTGTTACGACGATAACTGACTTCGCGCCGTCGCAGTTGTTTGTTTCTGAAGCAATGATACTTTTCAATAAATAATGAGCTCAGCAGAACAGTAAGACGTGGGAAATTTGTTTTTTCGTTCGGCCTATTTGACCAACCGTATTACCGATTTCCGATTTCCTTCATAATAGTGTCATGGAAAGAGTTTTAAACCGAATAGCATTGGTGATGGACGGTTCAAGGCGCCACTACGACGTGGCAGAAGCCCTCGAGCGCCAAGGCTGTTTGGATAGAATGTTTGCGGATTGGTACGCATTACCCGGAAGTATGCAGCATTATGCAGCGAATTTCCTTCGCTTCCTTGGCGTAACCGTTGGGAAGAGGATGTCGGAACGATACTCGCCACATATTTCGATAGATCGGATCAAATCAAATCCGTGGCTCGCACTAGAAAGTCAATTTATCAAGCGCAAGTACCGAGTGCCTGAGGAATTTTGGAAATGGAGTTCTAAAAAGACTGCCGATTGGGTAGTTCATGAAGGGCTTGGTCCCGCGAATGGTCTGTATGGCTATATTCGCAATATCGATCCTGGCCTGTGTCGATTAGCTCGTAGCCAGGGACTACACGTGGTCGGAGAACAAATGATTGCTCCTGCTGGAATTGAACGTCGAGAATATGAGGCTCAGCAAGCTAAGTGGCCCGGTTGGGAACAACGTTCGTCAACGAGTTCGTTCAATCTGGTGACAGAAATCGAAGAAGCGACTTGGGAAAATGTGGATCGGATTGTTGCTCCCTCGCAATACGTAATCGACGGTTTGACAAAACAAGGAGTCGATTCAACTCGAATCGAACTTGTGCCTTATCCCGCCGATTTTGATTCTCATTCTTTCGTGGACCGGTCGCTTAGAAAAAAACAGATGACAGTTGGATTTGTTGGGCACATCAACCTAAGAAAGAATGCTCCGGTTTTTTTGGAAATCGCAAAGAGAATGCACTCGCGAGAAATAAAGTTCGTTATGGTTGGTAAGAATCAGCTAAACGAAGGACTGATCGAGAGATACAGCGATTGCGTTCAGTTTACCGGGGCTATTCCTCGCTCTGAAGTTGCAACCATGTTGAGTAGTTTCGATGTGTTTTTTTTCCCGAGCACGTGCGAAGGATCGGCTGGGGTAGTGCTAGAGGCAATGGCGACTGGATTGCCAGTTCTTACGACACCTAACAGCGGGACGTCGGTAACCGAGGGTGTCGATGGATTCCTATGCGCGTCTGACAATGTGGACGGCTTCGTAGAACGGATTGAGCAATTTTCACGCGACCGCAATTTAAGGCTGGAACTTGGACGAGTGGCCGCATCTAATGTTAGGGAATTGACCTTGGATCGCTACGGAGAGGGAATTGTCGGTGCATTCAACAAATGCCAATCCGCGTTTGACGATCCAACACTGTTTGTATCGAATTGACCGTCGAATGCGAATGCGCTGGTATCCATTTCAATTTGCTACCAGCATATCGTCCCAATTTGATTGCCGTTGTCGGCGGTGCACTGCGACAAAACTAACTATTTTCAGGGCTGTTCTTTGACTCCGCAATCGGGTCCACTTCGGATCACACATATTACTAAGACTCTTGACTCGGCGGCTGGCGGATTGCCCGTAGTGGCCATGCGTCTAGCTGCCGCGGCAGTCGAGTCAGGGCATAAGGTGACTCTCGTTGCGGAGAAGCCAGCGGTAGACCTCACTCATGAGTGTTTGTCGATTCCAGGTTTTGCAGGTGTGGAGGTCCGGTTTTGTCGACCTTTTTTGCTACGCAATCTCTTTCATCAGTCCGTTTGTCATGCTGAATTGAATGATACCGTCAAGCGGTCCGACGTAGTACACCTGCATGGTGTATGGGATCTCATTTTGGTTTTGTCTACCAAGATTGCTCGACGGTGCGGGGTTCCGTACTTCATTACACCCCATGGCATGTTGGACCCATGGTCTCTGACTCAATCGCGACTTAAAAAGGTAGTTGCGTTACAATCAACACACCGTTCGTTTCTTGCGAATGCTGCAGCGTTACACGCATTGAATGAAGAGGAAGCGACATTGTGGAGCCCACTAAAACTGAGCCCTTCGACGTGTGTCATTCCGAATGGTGTTGATCTACGAGAAATACCACCATTTGATTCTGGACGTGAAAACTCGTTGCGCCACCGATTTGGTCTGCGAAATAAGAAGACGATCCTGTTTTTAAGCCGTCTGCACTTCAAAAAGGGACTTGACGTACTGGCTGACGCTTTTCGCCGAGTCGCTGCCAGACGAGATGATGTTGATTTACTTGTCGTTGGGCCTGATGGTGGTGCAAAGTCATCGTTCGAAGCGGCGATTCTTGCCGCGGGGCTATCGGATCGTGTGCACGTCGTTGGCCCATTATTCGGAAACGACAAGTTTGACGCTATGCGTTTAGCCGATGTCTTCTGTTTACCAAGTCGACAAGAAGGATTTAGCATTGCTATTCTCGAAGCGCTGGCTTGTGGCACGCCAGTAATCATCAGTCGTGATTGTCATTTCGACGCCGTAGAAACGGCGGGCGTTGGGCGGGTTTGTAAACTTAATGCGGATCTAGTAGCCGATGCTCTGTTAGATGTTTTAGGTAGTGTTTCATTGCGTGATTCCATGAGTCGTGCGAGTACTCGGTGGGTCGCCGAGAATTACACATGGAAACGATCAAACGAACTACTAATAGACTTGTATCGCCGATGTATTGAATCCGATTCGAATCCTCCAAATAATCCAATACGACATGAATGAAATTCAATCTGCGAAACGCCGGCGCGTTGTCGTACTGGGTGCCGGTGGCTTCTTGGGCTCATCGATGACGCGTCATCTAGCCGAGAAGGGACATGAAGTCATTGCCTTTTGGAGGCAGCCTCGTCCAGATATCGAAAAGTTAGCAAATGTGACATCGATCGTAGGAGACATTCGAGACACCTGGACACTAGCAAAGGCAATAAGAGATAGCGATGTCGTTTATCATTTCGCTTCGTCGACCTATCCTAGTCTGTTTTACGCCGATCCAACCGCCGAATACTGCGAGGCTCTGCAACCACTGTTGTTGTTGATGGAAATCGCGAGGCAGCATGGCGTCCGAAAAATAGTTTATCCTTCGTCTGGTGGAACTGTGTACGCGGATAGCAGCAGTCCTAGATCAGAGGAATCGCCAACAGATCCTCGATCCCCCTATGCGATATTCAAGTTGGCTGCAGAACATTTATTACATCATGCGGCCCGTCAGAACCAATTTTTCGTTGACGTCTATCGCATTGCGAATCCGTATGGACCTGGGCAATGCGCAAGGCCTGGTCAGGGAGTGCTACCGCATTGGTTCACTGCGTTACACAATGGTGAGGCAATACGCATTTTCGGTGACGGATCGGCTGAACGCGATTACATTTACATTGAAGATATTTGCCGACTGATGGCTGCATCTTGCGACCAAATAGACGAATCGCGGACATTCAATTTAGGCACTGGTCAGGCGACATCTTTGTCACAACTGGCGAAAATCATTCGAGAGTTAACTGACAAAACATGTGAAATTGAATTCGTTCCTAGCCGCCCAAGTGACGTTGCGTCCATTTCCCTGTCCCCCAATCGCATCTTATCGAGTATGCCAAACTTCGAGTTTGTCTCGCTTAGGCAAGGACTGGAGCGAACATTACAATATCATCGTTTACTCGCAATCGAGTGACTAGCTCCTTAGCAATCTGTATTGGATAGCTCTTAGTCCGTTCGCATTCAACAATCCTTCAATGTTCTATTAAGGTTCACTCAAAAAACTATTTCTCCTCATGCACATTCTCGGAATTAATGCTTATCATGGTGACGCCGCAGTAGCACTTGTTACTGACGGTCAACTTGTCGCTGCCGTCGAAGAAGAACGATTCAACCGAATTAAGCACTGGGCGGGATTCCCCTCGGAGTCCATTCGTTACTGTCTCGATGTTGCTGGGATCGGCATTGCTGACATTGACCATGTCGCGGTTTCGTTCAATCCGCGTGCCAACATGGCCAAAAGGGTCGCTTTTGTTGCTAGCCATCGACCAAGTTTTCGAGCCATCTTCGATCGTCTCAAACGGCAGGGAAAGACCCTTGGATTGGAAGACCAGTTAGCACAGGGTCTGGGTGTCGAGAGATCGCAAATCAAAGCTCAGTTCCATCGAATCGAACACCATCAAACACACGTTGCTGCAGGGTTTCTCATTTCACCCTACGAGGAAGCCTCAGTTCTATCGGTGGACGGTATGGGAGACTTCACTAGTACGCTGACCGCTTACGCGAAAGGAACCGATTGGCAGGAATTTGACCGAGTCTATTTCCCCCACTCGATCGGGTTTCTCTATACATCTGTCACGATGTATCTAGGGTTCCCGTATTATGGAGATGAATACAAGGTTATGGGACTTGCTCCCTATGGCGAACCGGAATTTGCCGACTTCTTTCGTAAATTGATTCGCCCCAAAGGAGATACTTTCGAGCTGAATCTCGACTATTTCACTCACCATAAAAGTGGAGTGAAAATGAACTGGAATGACGGTGCCCCGATCATTGAACCATTCTACAGCCAAAAACTAATTGATGAACTTGGCCCGGTGCGCAAGAAAGGCGAGGAGATGACAAAGCGACACGATAACATCGCTAAATCGATGCAAGTCGTGACCGAGGAGATTATTCTTCACATGCTGAACCGGTTGCACGCTCGCACCAAGAGCAAGAATCTCTGCATGACCGGCGGAGTGGCGATGAACTCGGTTGCGAATGGCAAGATCACTTCGAGAACCCCTTTCGAAAATGTTTACATTCCAGCAGGAGCAGCCGACAATGGCACTTCGTTTGGAGCAGCCTTCTATGTTTGGAATCGGATACTGAATCAACCACGGTCCTTTGTTCAAGATCATGCCTATTGGGGCTGCGAGAGCACGGACGACGAATGTGAGGCTGCCATTAAGGCGGCTCAGTTGCCTTATGAGCGATTGTCGCCAGAACAGTTAGTTGAGCAAGTATCTAACCTGATTGTCGATGGCAAAGTGGTTGGATGGTTTCAAGGGAGGATGGAGTTTGGGGCTCGCGCGTTAGGCAATCGATCGTTGCTCGCGGATCCGCGTCGAACCGATATGCGCGACATCATCAACCTGAGGATCAAATTCCGTGAAAAGTTTCGGCCGTTTGCACCAAGCATTTTGGAAGAACATGTTGGGGAGTGGTTCGAGATCGATGAAGCGACTCCCTACATGGAAAAAGTGTTCCCGATTCGCAAAGAGAAGCAAGTGTTGATACCTGCGGTTACGCACGTTGATGGGAGCGGTCGACTGCAATCGGTCAGCGCCAAGAGCAATCCTTTGTATCATCACCTGATAAGTGCTTTCTACGCGAAGACGGGGGTGCCTATTTTGTTGAATACGTCCCTCAATGAGAATGAGCCGATTGTGCGAACTCCGACCGAGGCGATCTCTTGCTTCCTTAGGACGGATATGGACGTAATTGTTTTAGGCGATTGTGTGATCAATCGGCATCGTGCCGATTTTCCAACGAATCGACGGAAGCGAGTTGAGGGGTGAGTGAGTACGCGTTTATAGGAGCCGAATCATGGTCAAATCGATTGTGTAACAAATTGACTCGCTGGGAATGGTTTTCCCTGATTCTACCTTTACTTGCTGTTTCGCCGTTGCTGTATGTACAAGCAATTATGCTTTGGCAAAAACAGCATATGCAATTCTTCCCGCTTGCTTTCTTTGCCGCGGTTTGGTTCATTCGAAACGAAGGGACCTCTAATCTCGCTATTCCAAAATGGCGATCCAATGCTGCTCTGGTACTCTCAATTTCTGGAATTGCTTGTTGCTACGCAGCCCTTGGGTTGTTTAGCGCGTGGTTGGCACACCTGGCATTGATCACCCTTACCTTTGCTTGGTGCCTTGGGAAATTCGCAAATCTGTCGGTCATCCGAATTCTCGGGATTTGTGGACTTATGGCTGTCACTTTGCCGCCACCGAATAACGGTGATCAGCAGCTGGTCCAATCGCTTCAAAGTCTATCCACGTCCGTGTCCAGTCGCTTGATGGACGAAACGCATATTTTGCATGTTCGGGCTGGAAACGTAGTGGATATTCAATCGAAATCACTCTTTGTCGAGGAAGCTTGTAGCGGTGTCGATAGCCAGTACGCGTTGATGGCCGTGGCAGGGACATTGCTGCTAGTTGGACGGGCCGGATTGGTTGTCAGCCTCATCACAATTGTGACCGTTCCGATGTGGGCGATACTTGGAAATCTTCTTCGAATCTATGCCATTGTAATCGGGATTGAATACCTGGGTGTTGATCTTTCGGCAGGGACTTTGCATACCTTTCTTGGGTTGCTAACTTTCTCGCTCGCGGCGTGGGCCCACTGGAGCTCCGTTCAGTTTCTGAATTTTGCGAGTCTGAGAACATCTTTTCGACAACAGCAGACCAACAATTACAGCCCGGAGGTCTACGTTGCGAGTTCTTCGAACAAACGAGTCGATTTGGTAACATGGCCGAGTTTACTATTTCCCGGGCTCTTGCTGTTCGCAATGCCGCTTACCGCATTCGTAGTGGTCCAATCGCTCGAGATTTCGCCTCCCAAACTGTCCAGCGAAGCTCTTGCGCTAATGCCAAATGAGCCCGACTTACCGAGGTATTCGAACAAAGCACAACGGGTCAGTTTTCATACGGAAACGCGAGCCCGTAATGACATGTTGGGACAGGTTTCCCGTGCTTGGCAATATTCTAGTGATCAGGCTCAACAAACCGCTTCGTTGGACTTCCCGTTTCGGGGCTGGCATCCGCTGTGGGTATGTTACGAAGTGACCGGTTGGCAGACCTTGCATAAGAACTTTATCACCGTTGCCACAGATGGAAGCGAATTGGAATGGCCCTACGTTGAATTGACTCTTCGTCATCCAACTGGAGAACATGCTCTTTTACTCTTTTGCCTCTTTGACGAAAGAGGCAAGCCGTTTATTTCTGAAATCGCGAGACAAGATGATGCCCCTCAACGATTTTCGCGCTCGTTGGTTCCCTCTGCATTTAGAGCCTTGGTTGAAACTCGAGCTCCGCCACCTGTAACCTTTCAATTTCAACTTTTGTCGCGAAGTTCTGACGAAGCGACCTTTGAACAGTTGCAGGACTGCCGAACAATGTTCTTGGAGTTTCGACAAACAATCCGAGAGAAGTCGATGCCCGCGTTTCAGGCCTTGATGGGACGTCATTAACTATTCGAAATGGAGAACAAAGACTGAGAATGGATCGGGAAATCGCTAAATGCTTTTGAAAAAACTTGTCTTCATTAACCGTTGCTATTGGCCTGACAGCGAAGCGACTGGCCAGCTTCTTACGGAACTTTGCGAATTCCTGGCTCCTCGCTGGGATGTATCTGCTGTCGTAGGGCAACCCAACTGGGAAACGGAAAAGGAGTTGTTTGTTCGCTCTGGGACCCAAATTCGAAATGGCGTCGAGATCCATCGATTACTTCATAGTCAGCGCGCAAAAGGGAAGCGCTTTTCTCACATTCAAAATCTCGTTTCATTCACACTCGCAGTGCGAAAATGGGGAAAGAAAACCGAATCTAGTCTCCGTAATCAAGTAACTGGACACAGGCCCACCATCGTTTGTGAGACGGACCCTTTTCTGCTCCCGCTCGTCGTCGGACCGCTTGCTCGGCGCACCAGTTCGCGTGTCATTTACTACCTGCAAGATATCTATCCTGATGTCGCTGTCGCTGTTGGGGTAGCCAAGAACAATTTTCTTATTCGGTTGCTGCGATCGCGACTTAAGCAAGAATACATGCGAGCTGATGCGATCGTTGTCCTCGATGAAGATATGCGAGATCGGCTGGTCGGCTGGGGGGTGCCTGCCAATCGCTTGAGGATCGTTCCAAATTGGATGGATTGTTCGGTTGTTAAGCCGATTAAGATCGATAATCCTTTTCGACTTTCACACGGGATCGATGATCGGTTTGTGGTGATGCACTCAGGGAACATGGGGATGACTCAGCGATTGGACGTGCTAGTCGACGCCATGAAATTGCTTGCGCGAGGGAGCAGCGCGGATGTAGGGAACTTAGTGCGTCACGGTACGGATTTCCGCGCCACACTGATGATGGTAGGGAATGGGGCCAAGCGGGTCGAGTTGGAGGAGCAGGCGCGCGGGCTGACCAATATTCGGTTCTTGGATTATCAGCCGCGAGATTCGCTCTCGAAAAGCCTCTCGGCTGCGGACTTGCATGTCGTGTCAATGGATCAAGCAATCACAGGCTGCCTAGCTCCGAGCAAGCTCTATGGGATCCTTGCAAGCGGTACGCCGGTGCTTGCTATTGTTCCGAAAGGGAATGCGGTTTGGCGGCTTGTTGAACAGAAGAAAATTGGCTGGACCGTCGAGCCTGGTGATAGAGCTGGTGTCGCAACAGCCATCGCGGAGGCATCATTGATTGCGAGAGAAGAACTGCTGGCGATGGGAGCTCGTGGTCGAACGCTTGCGGAAACTCTCTATGACAAACGAATTTGCTGCGAAGCTTTTGAGCAGGTTAGCCAGGAAACTTGTACCAACAACGAGACCAGTAGGAACCGACAGCAAATACTCATGGAACGGTTGCAATAATTTGCAGGCGAAACGTAATTATCCACAAGTTTTTGGAAACCGTTTGACACAGGGATTAGATGCTGCGGCCAGCAGTTTATAATGGATATCGGTCGTAAGGACGCGCAATTGAACGATGGAAGCGAGCGAGACAAGCTACTCGCTTATTACTGGCGGAAGGGTATTCCGTCGGTTGTTCTAGCTATCGTGACCCTCATTCTCGCGGGATATAGCTCTTGGATAGTCCAGCCAAATATCCAACAGCGCTATCGGGAAATCTGCGACCGCAATTTCGATGCGCTCGGCGAAGAGTGCTGCGAGCTACAGCCATATGGCGACGTTCGAACTCCCGAGGCCGACAATGTCTCAAATCCTGCCGATGCTCGCATCCATTTGGAATTCCAGGAAACGCCTATAAAGGCTACTCGCTTGCACGACTCCCTGGAGAGGCGGCGAGTACTGGAACAGACACACCTTTGTTTGCGCCGACTCATCATTTGGAATAAGACGGATGATATAGTTCGGTTTCAATCGGCCCGCGTGTCGGATCTATTGGCGGTATGGTATCTTCATCGCGCTCGAACGATCGCTCGCGACGAATCGAATGGAAAGGAGCTTAGTGCACTTTTGGCTCAATCGCGGAGCGAACGGAGGAAGGCTACCGAGGCCATGCGGGTTGTTCTGAAACTCAACGGTCCTTTTGCCGATAAGGCTGCGCTTTGGTTGACCCGCCGGCAACTTGAAGACAATCTTGAGTTGCCGATCGCCGAAATCGATACGATAGCGAACCAAGTTGCTAAGTGTGTTGATCGCGATTCCAATAATGTGATTGCTCGCTTAGTACTAATCGAACTGAAAGTTTGTCAAGCGTTTCGTTTTGCCAATCCAAGCACGATCGATCAACGCGTAGAACTATTACGGCAAGCGGATGCCATGTTCCAAGCAAATCCCACATCTTCGATTTTGGAGCTTGGTTGGGCGGCCGAGGCAAAATCGATTTCGGATTTTATTGAAGCCCAAGCGGTTGCAACACAGGCACTCCAAAAATTCTGGGCGAGCGGCATTGATAATTCGCATTCGGTCGAGACCTTGGCAACTGTCCTTCGATGCTTGATCCTCGTCAACAGTACCAAAGAAGCGCAGCTCTTCGTATCGGAACGACTGCCGCAGATTTCTCCCATCGACCTACCTCGATTTCGTGGACTGACCTCTGCCGCTTGCCTTCGGCATGTCGTCTTGAATGCGATTTGTGACGATCGAGAAAATGCTTTGGGGATTCCCCCCCATGCCGATTCGAGGGCCAGCCAGTTAATGCTTTCGATGGCTATCCAACTCAATCCGGAGTCTGGTGAAATCCTTTCCATGCTTGAGTCGATTGCCCGCCCAGGGTGCAATGATCCAATTCTGCTGCGGATTAGAGGTGTGTTGGGATTGATTGAGAACCTTAGCAGCAATGATGGCGATGAGTCTAATCTGGATCGGGTGGAAAAGACCGGCCCACAGCGGGTGCCGGCCATAGTGGATGCTGGACTGAAATCGTTCTTGAATGCGATTGTTGGGTTGGGGGCTGGTGCCGATGCCAAGTCCACCGCCATTGCATTGGAAGCAGCCGTAAAAGAAACTCCAGCATATGCGATCGTTGCCAGCCGACTTGCGATCCGATTAAATGCTTCGAATTCCATCTCAACGGATCTTGCCATACGCTGGTTAAGGACAATCAATACGCTGGTGCCCGATGTACTGATCGCTTGGTCAGATCGAGCGAGTCTTCATTTGAAGGAAAAGCAAATAGCAGACGCGATTGAGTGCTATGAGTATTTGCTCAAAAAACTTCCTGGGAATGAGCAGATTGGCGATGCCTTGGAATCCGCGAAGAAACAAGGGAAATTGGAGAATTAGATTCACGATCACTAATTCGATGCGGGGCCATCGGCCCTGAAATTCTTGGCCCATACGAAAGTTTGTATTATGTGGACACGAAGGAATTTTCTAATCTCAGCAGGAGTCGGAGCGATCGGTGTGCCGCTTGCCCGTGGTGCGGAGCAACCTTTGTCAGCGCGCAAACGCTTGGCTGTCGTAACCACCGAATGGCGATTCCATTCCCACGCATGGCATATGGCAGAGCGATTCCTGGTCGGCTATCCGGTCAATGGTCGTTGGCATCGTCCGCAGTTGGATGTCGTCGCTGCTTATGTGGACCAAAAACCTGAAAATGATCTCAGCGTACAACGTTCGAAGGAGTTTGGCTTCCCAGTCTACCCAAGTATCGGAGAGGCGCTCCGCTGTGGAAGTGACAAACTAGCGGTCGATGCAGTACTGATCATCGGTGAACATGGTACCTACCCCAAGAGCGAATATGAGCAGACTAAATATCCACGATACGAATTCTTTAAGCAAGTAACGGACGTCTTCCGTCGCGATGGTCGCACAACGCCTGTCTTCAATGACAAACACTTGTCCTGGAAGTGGGAGTGGGCGAAAGAGATGGTGGACATATCACGGGAACTAAACTTCGCTTTCACAGCCGGTTCATCACTGCCGGTTACTTGGCGGATGCCAGCAATAGAAATGCCGATCGGAGCTGAGGTCGAAGAACTCTTAAGCATTTCAACCGGCAGCATCGACAGTTACGATTTCCATGCGTTGGAAGTCATCCAGTGCATGGCTGAGCGACGAAAGGGTGGCGAAACAGGTGTTGTTGCCTTGCAAGCTCTAAAGGGTGCTGCCGTTTGGAAAGCAATGGAAGCAGGCAATTGGGCCAGCGGTGGTTGGGATCCCCGTCTCTTTGAAGCATGTTTGTCACGTAGCCAAACATTGAATCAGCCCGACACATTCAGTCATCGTTATCCGACACCTGAACAAATTCGCGAATGGGTAAAAGATCCAGTTGCCTATCGCATCGAGTACGCCGACGGCGTCAAAGCCACGATGCTATTGATGAATGGATTGGTGGGTGACTTTACATTTGCAGCACGACTGAAGGGTCAATCCGAACCACTTTCTACGCTGTTCTATCTTCCGCCTACTCCAAATGTGACCTACTCAGCGTCGCTAATGTCGAAGGCCGAAGAGACTTTTATGACCGGCAAGTCGCCATATCCAATTGAGCGAACTCTCCTGACCACTGGACTTGTTGAAGCCGGAGTCCGTTCGCTTGGCACAGGTCAAAATAGAATCGAAACGCCGCACCTAGCAATTCGCTATCAACCTCCTCGCGAATCAACCTTTGCTAGATAATATTCCATCGATCGTCCCACCTAGCGGATGCTGCCAGCAACCGAGCCGACGCGATCTGCGCCGGTCACGAACCTTATGACTTTGCCAAGCGAGCTTTCGCTCTTGCCTGCGTAAGAGTTCGTTCTTTAAAGGCGGCTGATTCGGGCGAATTCGAAACCATCAGCATGGCTTTGTCCAAATCGGCTTCCGCCTGCTTGCGATCGATCTGATCCGTTTTCATCAAACGATCTGTCAGCACATAAACCCCTTCTCGGGTTATCTGCACGAAACCGCCATCCACGAACCACTCGGTAACGGCGCTATTCGACTTTATCCGCATGATTCCGAAGCCCAATCGGCCGACCATGGGTGCACGACCATGTTGAATCCCCAGTTCGCCGTCAAACATGGGAACAACCATCGAATCACATGTCGTGTCTAGCTCAGTTTTTTCTGGCGTAACCACGACGCAATGTACTTTGTTGTCAGTGCTCATGCTTTACTTCTTACCTTGTTCGGCCATTCGCTTTGCTTGGGCTTCGACTTGATCGATTCCACCAACGTACATGAACGCCGCTTCTGGTAGATGATCCCACTTGCCATCGCAGATTTCTTCGAAGCTGCGAATCGTTTCGGCAAGAGTTGTGATTTCACCTTTCTTGCCAGTGAATACCTCGGCCACCAAGAACGGCTGCGAAAGGAAACGTTCGATACGTCGAGCTCTCTTAACGACGGTCTTATCGATTTCGCTTAGTTCATCCACACCTAGAATTGCGATAATGTCCTGGAGTTCTCGGTATCTTTGCAAAGTCTTTTGAACGCGACGCGCAATCGCATAGTGACGCTCACCCACGATTGCCGGGTCGAGAATACGGGAGTTGGACGCGAGCGGGTCAATAGCAGGGTAGATTCCCTTTTCGGAAATGGACCGTTCCAAATAGATGAACGCGTCGAGCTGTCCGAACGCCGTCGCAGGTGCAGGGTCAGTCGGATCGTCTGCCGGAACATAGACGGCTTGCACGGAAGTAATAGCACCGCGTTTCGTCGATGTAATACGTTCTTGCAAGGCACCCATTTCGGTGGCGAGGGTTGGCTGATATCCCACCGCGGATGGCATTCGTCCCAGCAGCGCGGATACTTCGGACCCAGCCTGCGAGAAACGGAAGATATTGTCCACGAACAACAGCGTGTCTTTACCGGTCGAGTCGCGGAAGTATTCAGCCATGGTCAAGGCGGATAGGGCGACGCGGAGACGGGCTCCTGGTGGCTCGTTCATTTGGCCGAAAACCATGCAGGTTTGCTCGATAACCTTGCGACCGGTCTGGCCGATTTCGGTTTCTTGCATTTCCAGCCACAAGTCGGTTCCTTCGCGAGTGCGTTCGCCCACACCTGCGAAGACTGAGTATCCACCGTGTGTACTAGCAACTCGAGCGATCAACTCTTGAAGAATAACTGTCTTACCAAGTCCAGCACCGCCGAACAGTCCAGCCTTACCACCTCGAACGAACGGAGTGAGCAAGTCGATAACTTTGATACCTGTCTCGAAAACTTCGGTGTTGGTTGATAGTTCCGACACTTTGGGTGCTTGTCGGTGGATTGTCCAATAATCATCGGCCTGAACTGGACCACGTTGATCGATCGGCTCACCCAAAACGTTGAAGACGCGTCCAAGGGTTCCGATTCCAACAGGGACGGTAACTGGTTTTCCAAGATCGATACAATCGAGACCTCGCATCAGACCGTCGGTGCTACCGAGGGCGATGCATCGAACACGGCCGCCGCCCAGGTGCTGCTGCACTTCAGCGGTTAGGTTGATCTTGACCCCCTTCTTTTCGCTTTCGATTTTGACCGCGTTGTAAATCGCGGGCAAATTGCCTTCAGAAAACTCTGCGTCAAACGTCGAGCCAATAACTTGACTGACTCGGCCAATGTTTTTTGCAGTTCCGACGCTCATTGTGATTGCTCTCTTCTTGATAAACCGAATGTTTGACCGCTCGAGGCTTTTAGACTTCGAGCGCTGGCGTACCAGTTAATTAATTGATTGGTGAATTGGTTGTAAATTGATCTCAAAAGTGGTCTTAACCGAGGGCTTCGACGCCACCGATGATTTCCATGATCTCTTGTGTAATCTTGCTTTGGCGAGCGCGGTTGTACGTTCTCGACAAGGACTTGATGATGTCGCCAGCATTTTCGGTGGCACTCTTCATGGCGATCATTCGCGCGATCTGCTCGCTGACGGCCGCATCCAGGAAGCACTTGAACAAACGTGCTCGAAAGCTGGCCGGAACGACTTCCTCCAGGATCCCACTGGCAGATGGCAAAAACTCATAGTCATCTCGGATGCCACTCGTTTTCGCAGGTTCATCGCTGACGCCTCCGGGCGTGGCGGGGGTCAAACTCGCAAATGGCAATAGCGTTTCAACTACGACGGTTTGCTTGGAGATGGTTAGGAACTTGGTGTACGCGACATCCACACGATCAATTTTGCCGGTGATGTAACGCTCGATCAGTTCATCCGCGATTTTTGCGACCGCAGCAAAGGAGGGTTGATCGTCGAACTCGGTGTAGGTCTTTTCGATAGGTACGCCGGCGAATCGCATGGCGGAAATGCCTCGCTTTCCACTGACTCGCATCTGGCCCGCTTCGATTTCCTTTTTGATCTCAGTTCGTCGAAGGGTCGCCGCCCGAACCACAGAACCGTTGTACCCACCGCACAATCCACGATTACCGGTCAAGACCAGCATGTCCATTGAATCGACATGATCATGTGCCGTAAGCAACGGATGCGAAACGTCCGTTCCGCTCTTGGCGATATCTTGAACAATCGAGGTGATACGTTTCGTATAGTCGGTGGCCGCAGCAGCGCGGTCCATCGCCTTTTTGAAGCGCGCGGTCGCGATCAATTCCATCGTGCGCGTGATCTTGCGGACGTTTTTGACAGACTTGCGTCTCTTATCGAGCTGACGAATATTGGCCATTGCTTACGAACCCTTTACCAAACGCTTAGCGGAACGAAGCTTTGAAAGTCGTGATCGCAGACTTGATCGCTTCTTCGATATCGGCAGTCAAATCGGCCACTTCGCGGATCTTGATCAGCAAGTCGGGTTTGCGATCACGGACGAAGCTCAACAAACCGATTTCGAATTCACGAACTCGGTCGACGGCAATCTCGTCCAGATGACCTCGCGTGCCGGCGTAGATACTGATGATTTGTTCGGCTACGTCCATCGGTTGGTACTGAGCTTGTTTGAGCAACTCGACCATTCGATAACCGCGATCCAGTTTCGACTGAGTGGCCGGATCGAGTTCGGTTCCCAACTGGGCAAACGCTTCCAACTCGCGGAAGGAGGCTAAGTCCAATCGGAGGCCGCCTGCCACTTTCTTCATGGCTTTGATCTGAGCGTTACCACCCACCCGCGAAACCGAGATACCGACGTTCATGGCTGGTCGAATACCGGCGAAGAACAAGTCAGGTTGGAGGTAAATCTGACCGTCGGTGATGGAAATCACGTTGGTAGGAATGTAAGCAGAAACTTCCCCTTCGAGGGTTTCGATAATAGGAAGGCTTGTGATTGATCCGCCGCCCAGGGCCTTAGAGAGTTTTGCCGAACGTTCTAGCAAGCGGCTATGGCAGTAAAACACGTCCCCTGGGAACGCTTCACGTCCTGGAGGGCGACGCATCAAGAGGCTCAACTGACGATAGGCAACGGCTTGCTTGCTCAAGTCATCGTAGACGATCAATGCATGACCGCCATTGTACATGAAGTGTTCGGCCATCGCGGTTCCGGCGTATGGAGCGACGTACTGGAGTGGAGCTGGAGCGCTCGCCCCGGCAACGATTACGGTTGTGAATTCCATCGCTCCGTTCTTTTCGAGCGCATCGATCACCAACGCTACGGAGGAGTCCTTTTGACCGATAGCAACATAAAAGCTTTTTACGCCTTTGCCTTTCTGGTTCACGATCGCATCGATAGCTACGGCGGTCTTGCCAGTCTTTCGGTCACCGATGATCAATTCGCGTTGTCCGCGTCCGATAGGAGTCATCGCGTCAATGGCCTTGATCCCGGTTTGCATCGGCTCATGAACTGGTTGTCGCTCGGCAACACCGGTCGCGATCAGTTCGACTGGTCTGGTGATGGTTGCGTTGACAGGTCCCTTGCCGTCAAGCGGGTTTCCGAGCGGATCGAGAACTCGGCCGATGACAGCATCGCCAGCGGGCACCGACAGCAGTTTTCCAAGTGCGCGAACTTCGTCCCCTTCTTTGATGCTCAAGTAGTCACCGAGAATAATGACCCCGACACTTTTTTCTTCGAGGTTGAATGCTAAGCCGGTTACGCCGCTAGGGAACTCTACCATTTCCCCAGACATGACGTTCGAAAGACCATAGACACGGGCGATACCGTCTCCAACTTCGAGGACCGTGCCTACTTCTCGCACGTCGATAGTGCTGCCGTATTGTTGAATTTCGGCCTGGATGACCGACGCGATTTCGTCCGAATTGAATTTCATGGTTTGTTGATCAGCGACTTACAATGGATCAAAAAGGTTTGGTTATTCGCTTGAGAGCGATTTTGTAGTTTCGTTCAATTGTTTTTAGGAAGCTAAGCTGCTCAGCTTCTCTCGAATAGCAATTTCGGCCTTGGCCAATGTTGCTTTCTTGAGCAGGTTCAATTGTCCATCGACGCTGCCGTCAAAGACCATATCGCCGACTCTCACAATCAATCCGCCAAGAATCGTTGCATCCACTTTCGAGGTAATGGCAACATCTTTCTTGAACAGGTTTTGCAGTTTTTCCTTCAATGATTTGAGCGCAGCCTCATCAAGCTGTTGGGCCGTCGTAACAAGCACCCGAACTCGCCCCACCGCTTCGTCTCGAAGTGAAGCCGCAGCTCGGTAGATACCGCGAATTGCGTTCAATCTACCTCGTCGCGAGACCACTTTTAAGAAGGTTAAAAGAGTCGCATCCATTTTGCCAGCGAAGACTTTGTCGAGCACTCGAATCTTTTCGTCCGATGGAAGTTTGGGATTGGCCAACGCCATTTCCAAAACCGGTTGCTTGTCAAGAACATCGTGAATCAGTGAATGAAACTGTTCCATCACCGAATCAACGTTTCCGTTTGAGCTGACCGCAGCCAGCAACGCTTTCGCGTAAATGGGTCCGACGTGCATCGACTCGTCGTCGAAGGCTGAATCGCTTTTTTGTGTTTCCGACATCGTAGTGCTTCGATTCGTGGACTAGTTTTGGCTTGGCATCTTGTTAAGTGAATCAGCGATCAATTGCTTGTGATCGTCGGATCGCAATTCGCGACCAACGACTCGACGAGCCAATGAGAACGCAATCTCAGTACTCTTGCCAGCAATATCAGACAATGCACCTTGCTTTGCAGATTCTATGTCTGCCAAAGCTCGATCGCGTTGGCGACTCGCTTCGGCTTGCGCCTCCGCTACGATTCGCTGGCCAGCCGACTCGGCATCCTTTCGAGCCTGAGTAATCAGGTCAGCAGATTGCGCATGGGCGGTTTGCAGTTTAGCATCGTATTCCTTCAGCTTTACCATGGCTTCCTCGGCGGATCGTTTGGCCTCGGCGATTTGGGTGGCAATTGTTTGTTCCCTAATCGCAAGACCTTGGGAGATCGGTTTCCACGCAAACACGTACAAACCACCAACGAGCAACAAAAAGACTACTGCTGACCAGATCGTTTTATCCGTTTTTATGTCGATCAGCGAATCCAGATTCTCGCCGGCGTGCGCTGACGTTGGATCTGGACCATGATCATCGCTGCTCGCGATCGAGTTACTGCACAGGGCAATACAAAACGCAAGACATATAAACCATCTAAACAAAGCAACTCCATTGAACATAGCCGTCACCACCAAGTAGATAAAACTATTTGCTAAACTGCGTCGAACCAACATAAACAGCGTAAAACGCAACGCCTTCGATTAGAGCGGCAGCAATAATCATCGTGATTCGAATTGTACCTGCTTGTTCCGGTTGACGAGCGATTGATTCGACGGCTCCCTTAGCTAACAATCCGATTCCAATACCGGCCCCAATAACAGCCAACCCACCACCGATGGCACCTGGCATACCTCCCCCACCACTTTGTGCGGAAGCAGGCATAGCCATCAACGCGACAGCACCCAGTGCATACAAACCAACTCGAACAGAATTAATCACTTTCAAAATCTCCTAGCTATTCTTAATGCTACAAAATACGCATGGAAGCAAAAACCTTGCGAAACACAAATTGGTTTCGCACCAACAAATCACCTAGTGGTGATGCATCGAACTACCGATGAACATCGCTGCCAGGAACGTGAACAAATAAGCCTGCAAAAATGCCACAAGCAATTCTAATAAACTGAGCACCGTCGTCCCAAGAACCGAAACTATGGCGACTGCGCCCCAAGCCGGCGTACTCATCATCGCAGCCGGGACGCTGATTCCAATTCCCAAGATACCAAGAAGCACCAAGTGGCCGGCACCCATGTTCATCAACAATCGAACCGCCAAAACAATATGCTTGATAAAAAGAGAAGCAAACTCAATCACCCACATCAACGGAACAATCCAAAAGGCCAGGTACCAAGGAAGGCCGAGTTCCGGGCATATGTTTTTCAGGAACCCAACGGGGCCAAACGTTTTGATCCCCATCGTCACACCGATCACAAAAACGATTCCAGCCAAGGCTAGCGTCGTTCCGAAAGCTGCAGTTGGCGATCCCAACCACGGCAACATCCCCATTAGATTGCAGCCCAGAATGAAAAAGAAAAACGTCCAAAGCAATGGCATGAATTTGTCGGCATCATGCTCTCCCATGGCAGGGACCGCTACATCGCTACGAACCCACTGAACCATCGACTCAAGCGCGTTCCACCGCTTGCCCTTTGGCGATTGTCCCGTTGCGATCCTTTTGGCCAACCAGCCAAACATCGTGAGCGCTAGCACAGCTACAACCAATTCGATAACCATGTAGCGAGAAAGACAAAAACCCGATTCAGCCTCGTACGCATTTCGCGGAGTGCCGAATGGCTGCGGTATTAGGATCTTGCCGTCTAGAGTCTTGTTGTATTGATCGATTTTTTCCTTCGACCATTCATGGTAAGGTGCCTCGGAATGATACGCTTGAAGGAATGCATCGCTATTTATTTTTGCTTTGAGGCCATTCCATTTCGCCAACTTCTCCGGCGACTTTTGCAATTGGACGAACCAATCAATTTCCGGTCGAGGGTTCGAAGCTGCTAAGTACGCTTGATATTTGTCGGTGGCCTTAGGAGAGTTGTCGGACGCCCAGGCACGAGCCGTAGTTAAGGCTATCGTCGCTTGTTTTTCTAGATACGCGTCCAAGGGCCATCCGGCGTTTTTGGTGCCCTGATGTTGCCACTCTTCCCAGCTATGTTTAAGTCCGGACAGTATGTTTGGACTAACACCAATGTCCGAAAGCCCAGCCAAAATCGTGTCCGCTTCCCACGATTGATAGTCCGAATCCAGTCGAACGTACCAAGTTGGAAAATCCGTGGCCTTCTCGCGATGGCTTCTCCAGAGCATCCGTGGGACCTCAAAGAAGTAACCATCTTTAATATGGAGAATATCTGAAGCCATTGCTCAGGCTAGCTCTCGGGAGGATTTGAAAATGACTCATTACGAATTAGTAACGCGGATTGTAGTAACAAGAATGGAAAATAATAGCCCAGCAAACAATTGCAAAAAGAATTGTGGTGTTGCCATTTTGTCGCAGTTGAAACGGCAAGCGCTCCAAGCAACACCGAAAAACGAAATCCCATGCTAAGCAGTATCGATAAATCAGACTGCGCGATGTTTTTTTTTCCGAACTGCCAGGCCACGGATCCAACACAAGAAGAAAGACAAACCGCCAATGCGAGTATCGAATACTCTTCGAACGCGCCGCCACCCATGAAGATCCAAGTGGTTCCCCAGCAGGCAATCGCAAGAGCTAGGTAGGCAACGAGATCGACAACTCCCGACCTCAAAAAGAATTCCCTCGAATCTCTTTTTTCACTCATGTCCGCGCTCGGATCCTGCTCCTTCCGACTTCGACTCCATGCTCTTGCGAAGATCCCGGCTTTTCTTTGCGGCAAGATCCGCAATCCTGGCTACATAAAGTAAGCCAAGAATTGCGATTCCAATTCCAAGTACGAATCCAATGAGGACGAAGAACTGAGTGTTGAGCCATTTATCCAAATAGCTTCCCACGACTCCCGGAATAAACATCAAAATCATTACAGCTATCGCCCGTGAGGCTGCATTTGTGTTGGCCTGCGTTTCAATCCTGTCTGCATCGCTTCCAACCAGTTCCTCCCCCGTCGCATGCTTAAAACTCTCGCCACCAATCTTATTCATGGTCGCTCTGAGCTAACTCCTGGCTGGAAATAGTGCATTGAAAAATGAAACAAATCTACCCTGCAAGGTAATCAATCCGCTGCCTTCGGACTAGAAATTACGATACTCTCAAGCATACTAGATTTCAGCTAGTGCGGGCTTGGCCCGGGATTTTATTCATTGTTATCCCTACTACCGAACAGTCCGATGCCCCTCAAGCGACGTCGTGCTCTGCCATGGAAGGTAGCGATCCTTTCCATGGCCCTTAGGAGTTTCACTTGAACGCCTCGAAAAAGAACCAGCCAACCGCCAAAAAGCTGGCTACCAAAAGAAAAGACTCCGCATCCCGTGAGGTAGGCGTCAAGGCAACTCAAAAAAAACCTGCTGGCATTGCGCCTCGACCAAACTTGGAAAAAAGTGCTTCTAAACAGAAAGCAATCCCGAAAAAGCCTAGTGATATCGAAGGAAAAGCTCGCGGAGCCATTTCCAACGCGAAGTCGACGAACGCAGCTAGAGTTTCAAAAGTTGTTGCGAGTCCAGCTAAGTCTACCAAGAAACCAGCAGCCAAGGTCCCGCCGAACAAGGAAGGCCGTATCCCTTTAAAGAGAGAATCAGCACCCAAAACTGTAGAAAAGCCAGTCAAATCGGCATCCTCGGCAAAACCAGCCATGAAGCCGATTGCTACCAAGCCTGCGGCTGCCAATAAAACAGTGCCTTCCAAAGGCAATCAAGTCGATTCGAAGCTAAAAAAAGCTGCCGATACTGCCAAATCCAAATCGACTATGGTCAACAAGACGATAGCCGAAACTAAAAATCAGGCCCAGAAACCCCCAACTCCCATCAATGGCAAAGCTGCTGCAACACCTCCCGCGAAGTCCATTCCCGTTGCCAAGCCACATGAGCCTGTTCCACCACCATCCAACACCAATCCAGAAATTGTTGCCAAGATTCGAAGCGCGCAGGCTGAAAAAGAACTAAGAAAAGACTTAGCGCAACCACCTCCTAAAACCTCACTTACCCCTCTAAATGCTATTCCGCCAATGGTAAAGGGCAAGGACAGGCTGATTCTAATGGTGCGAGATCCCTACTGGATCCACGCGCATTGGGACATTATGAGGCACTCCGTCGATCGTGCCAAAGCAGCTCTTGCTGAGAACTGGCACACAGTCAAACCCATACTAAGGCTGCTCAAACTCGATGACTCCGGAACGACCAATAATTCCGAAGTCATTTCTAAGGACATTGACATCCACGGCGGAGTCCGGAACTGGTACGTCGATGTCGATAGCCCTCCAAGTCGCTATAAAATGTTGATGGGCTACCTTTGCGCTAACGGTCGATTCTACGAACTGGCTCGAAGCAACATAGTTACTACGCCAGCACCAGGAGGAAAGGAAGCGACCGATGACCATTGGGCCGACGTCGCTACCGACGCCGAGCACATCTATTCGATGAGCGGGGGTTACGGTGACGATACTCAAACGGGCGATTTAACCGAAGTTTTTGAAGAAAGACTTAAACGCACCATGGATGCGGACGTCCTTTCCCAATTCGGAAGCGGTGCAGAAGGTTCCCTCAAGCGTCACAAACAATTCCATTTCGATGTGAATGCCGAACTGGTCGTTTTCGGCTCTACCCATCCGGAAGCACATGTTTCCGTTGGTGCGGAACCTGTAAAAGTCCGGACAGATGGGAGTTTTTCGATCCGATTGCCGTTTCCAGATCGACGACAAGTCCTCCCTGCAACCGCTAAGAGTCGTGATGGAGTCGACGAGCAAACCGTTGTCATTGCCGTCGAACGCAATACGAAAGTCATGGAACCGTTATCGTCTGACACCGACGACCTGTAGCAAGCGTTGCGGACGAACTTGGCCCTTTGTTTGTTCAATTCCTTTGTCGCCTTTTGCTCCAAGGCTGTGAACTTATTTGCCAGTAGCCCACCATCATGTGGCCCGTCCCTGAGTTGACGAAGGGCGTGGCAGTCGCTGGTACCATTTGCCACAGTTCTCACGCCCACGCTTCGATTTGGGCGTGCCACACGCAATTGTCGCCTTTTGCTGACCGATCAAGCAACATCCAAAGCCCTGCGAACTTGAATTTGCCAAGAAACCGTCAGCCGAGTCCGATGGTCAAAAATTGCGATTTCGCACAATCGAGGACCTCCAACCAGTTTCGCAAGATCCTTCAAATTCCTGGCCAACATTCCGTCAATCGCTACAATTCGATCTCCAGATTCGACCAGCCCCTGCATGGAGCCGAAGTAGCCCAACGGCCAAAGCCGACGGAGCGGACTCTCGTTGCCAATGCTCACAACATCCAGCCCAGACTGCCCAGGCTCAACCTCGACATCGAGAAGATCTGCGATTCCGTTCTCGACGGACTTGTTTGCATCGCTAGGGCCAAGCTCCCAATTGGCGCTCGATTTGAAATCAGCAGATCCTGTTTCGGGATCGAAACGCTTGCTTTCCAAGATTTGCATTGTGTTTGTCAACACGACTACGGGGTTTTTAGAAGAGAAAAAACAACGTCACTTCCTTAAAGACGCAAACCGAGACCTGAATGCGACACATTGAAGCAATTTATTCTTGCAAATCAATAAATTCGTGCGGGATGAACCAATAGTAGAATCATCGTTCCCGTTCACTCATTGTAACTTCGATTTATTGTGGTTCTCTCGATCGCTTCTTCGATCTCAACTGCCGTCCATCCGTTTGCCGTCATTCGCACAAGTCCGAAGCCTAGTAGATCGCGGAGAGCGTCCTGAACATCGAAGTCAATTTCAATTCCAGTAATGGATCGGAGGATCGTCTCGGCTTGTTCGTCGATCTGTTCCGCGGCGAGGTAAACAGTCCTTGAGTTAATCAACACAAAGTATGCCAGAATTGCCTCACATGACTCTTGCTGCTTTGCTTCTTCGATCAACCGTAACAACGCGCCTAAGTTGTTGTCCAGGTTCTGGTAGTACAGGTTTCTTGCCACACTCAACTGGTAACGCTGCTTGGTGGTCGAGTACGAAACAATCGATTTGATGCCATAAAACAAAGATGCGATTAGAATTGCTATGATGAAAAGAAACGATGAAAAGAACTTAACCGCACCTAGGATCGCCAGCAGCCAAATGCTCTTTGCGAGCCTGGACGCAAGCATCATTAAGCCCCATAACGTGGGCACTCCAATCTTGCCTGTATCCATCCAGTTCATTCTCACTTGAGATCCTGGCAGCATCATGTCCACATCCAGTTTGGGAATGTTTTTGAACATGCGCACATGGACGCAATCTGGATCCAGCAACTCAGGCAAGTTCTGGAGATCCTTGGTTCGAAAAACAACCACCAGCCGTTGGTAGACGGGTACGTCAACCTCTCGAAGTCGAAAAAAGTGAAGCCAATGTCGTTTCCATCGTTTGGCGATGATGTCACCGCGACCGTAGACCTCAAGCCGACGAAAGGAAGAAAAACGAATCTTTAATCGAACTCCCCAATGGCTTGCTACATTCAGTGCAAGTTGGATTTCACGAGGCTTGAGCCGTCTGTAATTCGCATATTCCAACGAATCCGCGATTTCCGAGAATAGCTTTCGGCCAAGGATGTCCCGTTGAGCAGAATCCATGGAAGTTGGATTGCTAAGCTGCATCGGCGTTATGTCTAAGTCGGGATCGAACTCGTGATACAACAGAACCAACTGTTCGTGATGGCTTTCATAATGTTGATTGATCAAGCCCACGAGTTGCTTGAAAAATCTGTCTAATACCTGCGTGCGTTGCCCATCGTACGGTTCGATGCCCGTTAGATGAGCAATCAATTCATGTGTCTTGAGTGGAATATAGTGCTCGCGTCCCCATGATTGAATGGGTGATGGAATTCGACCTGCATTCCATTTATTCCAGGGCCGATTGGATTTAGTCATCTGTTTTATCGCGTGGCTACTTCCTGTCAGATTGGTTCTGTAAACCATCCAAACCGATTACAATCTACTCTGTCAAGTCTACTCTACATCCTTTCCCAGACCTCGAAACTCCAAAATGGCTAGAACATTGTTGGTTGCTACCTTGCTCGCATTGGCTGCGCCGGATCTCGCGGCGAATGATTTCGCTTCACAAGAATTTGCTTCTCGCAAGACAAGCGTAACCATCGTCGGTGACCAATTCTGGATTAATGGCCAGCCCACCTACGCTGGGCGAGTTTGGAATGGGAGACGAATCGAAGGCTTGCTCATGAACAGCCGAATGGTGCAATCCAACTTCGATGATTTGAATCCGGAAACGCGTCAGCAATGGGCGTATTCGGACACCAAAGTTTGGGATGCGGATCGCAACACGCGAGAGTTTTTAGCCGCCATGCCAGTTTGGCGTGAGCACGGACTCCTGGCAGTAACTCTCAACTTGCAGGGAGGCAGTCCACAGGGATATTCCAACAAACAGCCTTGGCATAACTCCAGTTTTACGGAGTCTGGCGGGCTGCGGCCCGACTACATGAGCCGAATCGAAAAAGTAATCGATCGCGCAGACGAACTCGGTATGGTTGTAATTCTCGGTTACTTCTATTTTGGCCAAGATCAGCGTTTGGAAGACGAATCGGCAGTGATCGCCGCAACCGATGCCGCGACCCAATGGATCCTAGATCACGGGTATACCAACGTTCTCGTCGAACTGAACAACGAATGCGACGTTAAGGCTTACGATCACGCGATCTTGAAATCCGACCGCGTCCACGAATTGATCAACCGTGTTCGCGCCCGAAACGAAAAAGGCCACCATCTCCTAGTCGCCACGAGCTACGGCGGCGGCACGGTTCCAAAGCCCAACGTCGTAGGTGTATCTGATTTCCTGCTCATCCACGGTAATGGGGTCGCCGAACCGAATCGCATTCGAGAAATGGTTAAGGAAACGCGGCAAGTAAAAGGATACCGCAAGATGCCGATCCTGTTCAATGAAGACGATCACTTTCACTTCGACAAACCTGAGAACAACTTCATTGCTGCCATCGATGAATTTGCCTCTTGGGGGTACTTTGACTTTCGAATGAAGGACGAGACGTTTGCGGAAGGATACCAGAGTGTGCCTGTGGACTGGACGATCAGCAGCGACCGCAAACGAGGTTTTTTTCGATTGCTTAAAACGATTACCAGCGGTCAATAAATGGATGATGCCTCGCAAAAGCCGCCAAGACGCCATCGCTATGCGGGTCGAAATCCAAGAAGCTTCGTCGATAAGTACAAAGAGCATCAGCCCGAGAATTATCCCGACGACATCGCAAAGATTATCAGCTGCGGCAAGACGCCAGCTGGAATGCACCGTCCGATCATGGTTGCTGAGATTCTGACAGCCCTTGCATTGAAACCGGGGGATGTCGTGGTGGATTGCACTTTGGGGTATGGCGGACATGCTTGCGAACTGCTCGCCGCAGTTCAACCTGGTGGCCGATTTCTCGGCGTCGATGCAGACCCTATCGAGCTTCCCAAAACAGAGGCGAGGCTTCGAGCCCTCGGGGCCCCCAATGAGTCGATTGTACTTCGGCGCATGAACTTTTCGGGAGTTTCGCAGTTTCTAGCTGCCGAAGCCGCCGATGGCGTCGACGCTTTGCTGGCTGACCTCGGAGTGTCATCGATGCAACTCGATGATCCATCACGGGGCTTCAGCTTCAAAGTGGATGGCCCACTCGACATGCGTATGAACCCAGATCGCGGGTTGTCGGCCTCTGGCCTGCTGTCGACTATAGATACCGCGCAGTTAGCGGATATGTTGATCAATAACTCGGACGAACCGAATTCGGAAAGGATTGCCAAAGCGATTCTCATCGCCCATTCCAAGATTCCCCTAGAGACCACATTCGACTTGGTCAGTGTCATTCGATCGGCTGTTCATGGATCCACGTCTGGCGAATCTGACTTGACGATTCGACGTGTCTTTCAAGCCTTGCGTATCGCCGTCAACGAAGAGTTTCGTTGTCTGGACATGTTTTTGAAACAGCTTCCTCAATATATGAAAAAGGGAGGGCGAATTTCGATTCTATCATTCCATTCCGGCGAGGATCGAAGAGTCAAAGCCGCATTCAAACGAGGCTTTCAAAATGGACTGTACTGCTCTATCACACAGGACGTTGTGCGTCCGTCCGCGTTGGAACTCAAATCCAACTCGCGTTCCAGGTCCGCGAAGCTGCGGTCAGCCATTCGAAGCTGACCGTTAATGGGCTCGTACGAACCACGATTCAATGTCGTCTAACCCCGAACCGAAGGGGAAGGTCCTGGAATTCGTGCCGTCACCTTTGGCTCGGGGCTAAACGATTCATCGCAACAAAACAACAGAAACAAGAACTAGGAAATGTCATTCGCAGAAATTACTTCTTAGCTTCGGGCTTCGGTGTGCCCTTCTTCTTGTCTTGCTTTGGTTTCATACCCTTTTTGTCGTTCTTTTGACTGTTATTGCCTTTTCCCATGGTCATCTCCTTTACCTTGAGGCCAAAAAAATCGTTATCGAACACAACATGAATATAGCAGAAGTCATTCAAAACAAGACAGATCAGCTGCGTAATTTTTCTTCCGGTCGACAAAGTGATGTTCGACACGATTCCGACATCTTTTCCCAACGTTGAGTCTCTCCGAGCGTCGCGGGAACTGGACCGCGAATCACAAGGCAGAGTCGTGCTCGTCGGCGGTCGGGTCGAGATGTCCCGATTTGTTGATCGCAAGCAGTATTCGAAAGGCGACCAACGAACTGATAACAAAGCCGACCAATCCCATCAGTGACAGATCTTGCAAGCCGAGCGGGCCGCCACCCATAAATAAAAGCGGTGGAACTTTCGCCGCCATCAAAATCGAAGAGCCCAAGAGCAAGCTACTGGTCAAGAGCCCCAGAACCAGGCGATTGATGGATGGACTAAGCCCTCGATGCGATAGCTGGACATCGAGCTTTCCTTCTTGCACCAACTCTACCAGCGAACTAATCTGGGAAGGTAATCGCTCTACCAAACCCTCTAGTTCTACGTACATGCGTCGAAGACGTCGAATCTGTCGACGAGGAGATAGTCGGCTCCAACGCAACTTGCCCATCACGGGTTGAATGGCCTCAATGATGCTAAAGCTAGAGCCAGTTAAACGTAAAGTCCCCTCCAACGTAACTAACGTCTTAATCAGGATGCCCATTTGACTTGGAAGCGTGATTCGATGGCGATGCAGAATATCGGTCGCATCATTGAGTGCACCGCTTAGGTCCAGTGAATCCAAGGGTTGTGATCCGTAGGTTGCAATCAGATCGGCCACATCGTTGGAAAGCTGGGCTTCATCAATGGATGCGGGAATCTTACCCGCGCGTTTGATCAATGAAGTGAGTAGGGCTGAATCCTGTTGGAATACAGCCCACAACATCTCCTCAATGGTTCCACGAAGCGAATCGTCGATTCGGCCAACCATTCCAAAATCGAGGAGAGCGATCGTCCCGTCCTCTTGAATTAGAATGTTGCCCGGATGGGGATCGGCATGATAATGCCCTTTGAGAAAAATCGATTGGACATAGATTTCGGAAACCCGTTTCGCAATGTCAGTTCGATCTACGCCCGGTAAAGCGTCTGGGGAACTAAGGCAATGGATCGATTGCCCCTCGACTCTCTCCATCGTTAAGACTCGCGCGGAGGAGAGCTTTGGGTGGGCGTTCGGCACGACAACTCCCTTGCAGTCCTTCAACGTCGTATGAAACATGAGCAAATTGGACAGTTCTCGAGAAAAACTCAGCTCGCGCTTGATGGATCTGGATAGCTGTTCGACGATGCCTCTCGGTTGCCAAACCGCAAGTTCCGGAATTCGCTCCGCAAGCATGGCCAATCCTCGAAGTACCTCTAGATCTTCATTCACTTTTGCCTGTATGTTAACGTGTTGGACTTTAACTACGACGGGCGTGCCATCGATCAACTTGGCCGCATGAACTTGCCCGATCGACGCAGAGGCTATAGAACTTTCCGCGAATTCCGAAAACAACTCGCTGATAGGCTGTTTCAGTTCCGATTCAACGACTCCTTTGACCTCGGCGAACGAGTCGGCCGGAACTTGAGATTGCAGTTGTTGCAACTCGGCCGCTTGTTCGGAGCCGACCAAATCCGGACGCAGCGATAATACCTGCCCCAGCTTGATAAAGGTTGGGCCAAGATCCGTGAGCGCCATCCGAACACGGGCTTCTCTTGAGTAACTCGATAGTGGAATTCCCTGATCATCTTTGAGCCAGTCCCGTATGAAATCCACGCGAAGATGACTGAGCCAATCGGCCAATCCGTATCGGCGCAATACAACGATGATCTCTTGCCATCGTCGAAGATTGCGATAGTAGCGTGGAAGCGAGCTAATTCTCATTTGTCAGGCGAAGACTCGAACTTGGCCGGCGGCGAGTCTGGGGACTTGGAACTCTTCATTTTTGCTTCGATCCGTTTCTTGAACTCAGAAGCCTCTAAATTACCAAAGTCGTAGACGGGTTCTTCATTCGACTCTTCGTTGGTCCAGTTTAATTCCACGCGTGTCCCCAGGTAGTCTATTGCAATGGTGTTTTGGTCTGAAAGAAGCTCTTGCGCGAAGCCCAAACCCCTCACCGCCGGCAGGTCGTCCCGACTATACAAAACCTTTCCGTTTCTAATATCAACCACAGCGATGGACATGAGATCAACAGAAACGTTCCCCACCTTAGATAATTTGAGCATTCTCACAAAAATCGCTACAGGGGAATTTCTCTCCTGCGAAATCGGAAAATGAAATTGTCTTACGGTCGAACTTTGTTCCCAAACTTTGCTCGCATCGGTAGCTGATAGCGCAAAAAGCCGCCCCGCTACGGGAACAAAACCTGGATCGCTAACATCTGGCCCAACCTTGAACCGGTCCAGTTCCATGGCTGGACTGTACAACATCATCAACATGGTGCTGCCAAATCGTTGCACCGAGATCTGGCTAAATTTCAAGTCGTCCTCAAGCTGCCGGACAAACTCTTTTTCATCGGTCAAGTTCCAGTAGGTTAGCTCGCCCGAAACCTTCAAAACAAGGACACCTGTTTCACCATCCATTGCGATTCTGGTACCGATGAGAATCTCTTTCTTGAACACGGTTCTGCCGTCAACCGAATCAACCAGCTTGAGCGCATACTGTTTCTGGGCATCGGTCGCCATCAACCAATAGCGTCCAATCGAAGCAATGGCGGACCATCCGTCTCCTTCTAAAGGGGTTTCTCTGAGCGTGGATCCATCCTGCAAGTCGAGCGCAATGATCATTCCGTTTTTGGGATGATGAACCAACAATTTGCCTTGTTCGGATGCAAAACTACATCCTCTGAAACCCGTGCGGGTCCATATCTTCCCGCCTGTGATCAAATCCAAACAGGACAGCTCATCCTCCACCAGAACGACGATTCCACTTCTCGAAACTGAAGCGACTTTGAATGGCCCCTTTGCCATCGGCAGTCCCCAATTCTTTGGGTCCTGCAATGCTCTTCCACGGTCTCCTTCCTTCTCCAAACTCTCCACTTCGAATTGCTTTCGCCAGAGCACACCATCCTGGTCTCGAGAATTGGTTGTAAGAGTGTCAACCGCTATGATTTGCCGATTGATTTCCAGGAGGACTATGCTGTCTACAGAATAGGCCGTTGGCACGATCGATTTATCTTGATTTCCGGCGTCCGCATAAATTTGAAAACTCTCGCCGGTCGAAGGATTTGAAAAAACAAAGGTTACCGATCCTGTGCCAATTTCCCAACCGGTCAAAGCGTCTCCAATCCTTGTTTTCCATCTACAGGCAGTTGTCGAGTCCAGCTGTATCGCTCTATTCAAAGGCAATGCGTCGAGCTGGCTTGTCGAGGCCTGAACCTTGCCAGTTGGCCATTCGCCAACCGGCTTGGATAGCTTGTTCGTGAACGGGGCTGAAAGGGATGGCGGTTTCAGTCCATCATTGGAAACGCCTGCAAACTCTTGAATGAGCGCTTCCAATCGTTGTGTATCACCATTCAAACAACGCGTTGCTTGATCAAATCGTTTCAAGCGAACATAGATGCTCGCAAGTATTTCTCGTCTTCGGACAGCTTCGGTCGACTTCGAATTCACAGCGTCAAGCATGCTGTCCGACATCAACAAGCGTTCTGCTTGCAAATAGTCTTTCTGCGAAACGAGCGCCTTGGCAGATTCCAGTCTCATCGATTCCGTCGCGCGAATGGATTCGAAGTGCCCGAGCTTAACCCGACGAACATGGGCGGGAAGTTTCGACATCGATTCCAGTTCTGAAGCGACGATCGTTTCCATTTCACTCATCTCAATTGGCGTCAGTTTTTCGATAGCAAGGCGAATTTGAGTCGCAATCCATCGATCTTCTTGAACGGACCATTGCCCACTCATGACTATGTTTGCAGTTCCGGACATCTGTTCTTGCCGTTGTGACGTCCGCAGCTTGGACAATTTCATGAGGGTCGCTAACGTGTCTTTGTACCTTCCCTGTTTTTGCAG
Organism: Pirellula sp.; assembly: GCA_031374925.1. GTDB lineage: Bacteria > Planctomycetota > Planctomycetia > Pirellulales > Pirellulaceae > JBKCUI01. The sequence goes on from JANMHA010000479.1 coordinate 103,660, forward strand.
TCCCTTGACCATCAGCCTTAGGTACGGAACTTTGTCTTGGTCCATCGCTAGATTCTTAAAAAGATCGACCCGATCCACATACTTGTCAAAATCAGCGGTCAACGCAGCGATACCAGCCTTGTTGATTAGCAACACTACTTCCGAATTGTCTGGATCGATCTTCCGAGCTTGATCCAGAAAATCTAGAGCACCATCGAAATCGCCGTTTGCGAGCGCCAATTCGCTTTGTTGGGCCAGCCCACTCGTAGAGATTGAGTTGCGCTGCAATTCTTCTTTTAAATGCGTTTGAAAAGCCTCGCGGACCGAGTAACAATCCAACTCAAACGGAGTTGCGCAAATAAGTCGATCCCCAATTGAAATCAAATTACCTAACGGTTGCTCAACGCGAACGGAGTCCGCGATCTCGCCTTTGGTAAGATCAATCTGCAAAATCAATTGGCCAGAAGTCGGAACCAAATAGGTGCCTTCTTTTCGAACTCCTCTTCCGACCACCTGTTGGGAGTCAGGAAATTCGATCTTTGGCCATTTGCTGGCGCCACTCTTGAGATCGACCGCAACCAAACAAGACTGACAAACGATTACCGCCGTTTCGTTCCACGCGCCTGCGACGTAGCGGATTTGATCGACTTTGGAATCGCTAAGCTTCCAAAGCAAGCTTCCATCTTCAATCTTGATCCCATAAGCGTCATTACCGTCCGAGGGAGCAAAAATCACCACACCATCGCTAATCACGACAGACGTATCGGCTGAACGAGGTGTCAAAGGTGAGAAGTCCGCCAGGTCGATTTGTCCGAACGCGCCCGCTGAATTGGAATTGGCAAGGTCTGGTCGGATCGGATATTTGAAAGCCCATCGCATGGACCGATTGGCCTTGTCATAAGCCACCAAGTATCCGGAAAGTGTTGGGCAAACAACAATGGTCCCATCCGCCGCCGGCATTGCACCGGTGCTTCTTCGCATTAAGTCGCTCGATATCGTGCTGTAGTTGGTTGTGAACGGTTGTCGCCACAGCAGCTTGCCCGTTTCCGGTGCCAAGGCAAACAAATACAAGTCGCTGTTCAGCTCCCCTAAAACAAGGAGTTCGTTTTCGTGTGGCAATGGCGCGCCCAGAAAAAGCGTTCCCGCTAACCTTGGTTCGGTGGGACTTTTCTGTCCGCCAACCTCCCACTTTGCCTTTCCTTCCTCTCGTACACTCCAACATTGCATCACATTGTAGCTGCGAACCCCTTGGGGTTTCGCTACGCGAGCGTTCGGTCCCAACGCAAAGCTCTCTGAAACACTGATCGCGGGAAGCTCACTAATGTTATAGATTCGTTCGCCGTCACTTGAAATTGCTCCCAAAAGGGATTCCCCCCAAACACGTTTTGTCAGGTAATCCGGTGCTGGCAAACGGAAGGAATGACTATCGCGATTAAGGTACCGATCCATGGTAAATCCCATAGGCATTCCACTGTAGGGGCATTCCCATCCCAAGCGTCCAGTAAGCGTATCAATGGCAACAATACGCTGATCGTAGGTCGATGCGATTATCCATTGCCCCACGCTGATTGGGTACCGAGATGGAATGAAACTCGACTTTCCATCGGCAAGCTTTTCCCTGAGAGTTAGGTCCAAATTCTCCTTGTGCTGTTTGGATTCATGAAGCTCCGCATGCCAGAAGAGAAACGGCAATGGAATCCCAGCCTTGGTATCGGCGTTTCGATTTGCGTTACCATTGAAATAGTATGGCTGCTTAACGACGCGTCGGACGGGTTGTTGTCCGTTCAATTCCATCTTGTCAAGAACGTCTTTGGAGAGTATCGACCGTCCGTCCCAATTGATCTTAGTACCGTTCCAATTCAGTTCGACCTTGTTGAACAGTGTTCGCGTTGACTCGATAATGCTTAATGCCTCTGCTTGCATCCCAGCGGTCTGATAAGCGGAAGCGGCAAGGATTCCCAATTCCGGACCTAATCGTTCCGCGGCACTCTTTTGGCGAAAGACTTGAGAAAACAGCCTCGCAGCTCTCCTGGCATCTCCCTTTCGCAACCAATGCTCCCCTAAGATCACAGATGCATCTTGGCCCGCTGTCGTAAACCCATATTTGGCCGCAACCTCGGCAAGTTTGCCCCAATCGGAATCAGCGATTGCCTTGTCGATCAGCTGGCTGGCCTGAGCTCCATACCGCAAATCAACAATCTTGGTCGCTTCCGTGGGAAGCGCTTCAATAAGCTCATAAACCCTTTGAAACACAGTCCCCTTGGAACGGTTCGGCGGTTTCGGTTCGGCGGGTTTTTGCGAAAAATCAGGAAGTTCATCGCCCTCCAGAAAAAAGTCGACACCCGTTAAATCCGATTGCCGTACTTCCTCGAGACCGAGCAGTATTCCCAACGCGAACGTTGCCTCACTCCATTGCTCCTTCTTGATCCCCTGTTCCGCCTCTTCTAGCAAAACCAGCACTTCTCTCGGCGCAGTCATCAATACAACCGACGTATTGATCCGCAAAGTGGGTTGTCTCGGCCGTTGAGCATTGGCTACGGAAAATTCAAATCCTGGCAACGACACCAAGCTTGCGAAGGCAGTAAGAGCCATCAATGGAACTGACGAACCCATCCGTTGGTTTTGCATTTTCTTCTGTCCAAAAATCTCGAAAAATTGCGTGACAACACCGTTTGATCATCCAAGTTTAACCGGTTTCTCACCTTTTTGCAGGACAAAGTGCAATTCGAGAGATAGGAGACAGGACCATAGCTGAATTCCAGGTCCAGAAATGTTTGTCGGCTCCAGTCTACCGACTCGGCCTAAGCCTGTTCCTTGAGCTGTTTTGCAAGTTCCTCGAACTTAGCCTCGTCTTGCGGCGCAACTTTTGGATACTCCAAATCGAGCGAATCCAGGTGGTTTGCGATTATGTCAGCAACCGCCGCCCTCGCGTACCATTTGTCGTCAGCGGGAATGATGTACCAAGGTGTCGATTTTCTACTGGTGGCTGACAAAACGTCCTCGGCCGCTTCTTCGTATTTGTCCCACAATTTGCGTTCCTCGAGGTCTCTCTCGTTGAACTTCCAACGCTTATCCGGTTGATTGAGCCGTTCTAATAAGCGTGCCTTTTGCTCGTCTCTCGATACATGCAAATAGAACTTGAGCACGCTGGTTCCACTATTGACCAGCGTCTGTTCAAAGACGCGAATTTCCTCAAAACGTTGCTTCCAAAGATCCATTGGCTTCTTAAACGGGGGCAAATTCTGCGGTCCGAGAAACTCGGGATGCACGCGCACTACCATGACTTCTTCGTAATACGATCGATTGAAAATCGAGATCATTCCACGGGCTGGCAAGAATCGCATGGGACGCCAAAGGAAATGATGCTGAACCTCTTCCGAATTCGGTGCTCGGAAACTGTAAATACGGCATCCTTGCGGATTGACTCCGCTGATCACATGCCCAATGGTTCCATCTTTGCCGGAAGCGTCCATGCCTTGCAGGATGATCAGCAAGGAACGTTGCGAACTTGCAAACAGGCGATTCTGAGCCTCTTGAAGTGCAGCGTTGTCGACCTTCAACGCTTCGATCCCCTCCGCCTTTTTGGATAGATCGGAGCCCGCCTTGGTCGAAATCTTGCTGAGTTTGACCGAGTCTCCCTCTTTGATTCGAAACTTCTTGGGATCAAAGCTGTGTTTACGCATTGTTCAATATCCAATCGAGCCCAAGGTCAAGATTGGTTGCCGAATGCGTGAGGGCTCCCACACTGATTCGATCTACACCCGTACTTGCAATCTTCTCAATGGTCTGCAGATTCACACCGCCGGACGCCTCCAGTTCGACTGAGGGGGCGATGCGATCGCGAAGCGCAACACATTCCTTGAGCAATTCGCAATTCATGTTGTCGAGCAATACGATGTCCGGCAGGGCTCTCAGCGCAGCCCCCAATTGACCGACTCGATCAACTTCGATTTCGATCATTGGCGGTTGATCGAATCGGTACGAGCCACTGGCTACAAAAGTCTTGGCAATTTGAACCGCCGTTCCTGGATCAAGCAACTTCCCATCTTTCGAAGCACGGCAGGCGAGGTGGTTATCTTTGATCAGTATTCCATCAAACAGGCCCAAGCGATGGTTGCGACCTCCACCACACCGAACAGCATATTTTTCAAGCCTTCGCCAGCCCGGCGTCGTCTTTCGAGTGTCATAAACCCGGGCCTTGGTCCCCTCGAGTTTGGCGACGTATTGGCTGGTAAGGGTAGCAATGCCACAAAGCCGGCCCAGAAAATTCAAAATTATCCGTTCGCAAGTCAACAAATCTCGCGTTTCGCCTGATAGCGTGGCGATCGCTTGCTTCGGTTCGAATAGCTCACCGTCGCCAATGTGCTGAGTCCAAGTGATCTGGCTATCCAGCTCCTGCAAAATGGCTTCGATCAAATCAACGCCAGCTGCGACCCCAGAAACACGTGGCAAAATGACCGCTGCCCCTTGTATCCCCTGCGGAACGATTGCCAACGTCGTAATGTCGGCAGATCGATCGAGGTCTTCCCGAATCGCTAGACGCACAAGATGAGACAAATCATCTAGCAGTGCGGCGTCGATCGTTTGTGAGCGGTAATCGGTGAGCATACTGAACTCGAAATACGTTCCTGAAGTGATTGTGAGATACTGGTCAATTCGATTGCAATCGTATAGTGTAACTAAGCTGAACGCTACAGAAACCGAGACTTCGACTGTTTTCACTATCGAAATTGCGATTCCGCTTTGTTTTCTTGCTTCATTCCAACACTGAACAGATACCTTTCCTAAGGAGAACGATCGATGAATTGGCGAAATTTACTGGCTATTGCATCTCTTTGCATTCTTGCCCCAACCGCGATTTGCCAAGACAAAGCGGAAAAAAAAGAGGCCCCTGCCAAGGTTGAAATGTTGGCGTTGGGAAAAGGGAAGGTTGTGGTTGCGAAACCTGAGTCGTGGAAAACCGTCCCACCCAAAAGCCAGATGATCGATAACGAATTCAACGTCAAGGGGGAAGGCGATAGCTTTGCACGAATCACAATCATGCAGGCCAGTGGCGGTATCGAAGGCAACATTGATCGATGGGTTGGTCAGTTTGACGGCGCAAAAAAGGAAGACGCAAAGATTGAGAAGAAGGACGTCGATCAAACCAAAGTGCATATCGTTGAAATCGCGGGCACCTTCAAGGAATCCATGGGGCCAGGGGGGCCAGGCGCAGCCACCAAAAAGCAGGAAAATTACAAAATGTTGGGTGCAATCCTCGAGCTTAAGGACGGTTCTTTGATTTTCATCAAAGCGACCGGTCCCAAGGATATCGTGGGTGGTATGCGAGAGGGTTTTGTCAAGATGCTCGATGGGCTGAAAAACAAGTAGGTCAGCAAAGCTACTCTACCCAGGCCGTTGGCCTGGGCAAGGCAAACTTTTGGCCGTTGGGGCCGTATCCCACCAAAAAGCACAGCCTCCCACCCTTAAGGATCGAAATCGTTGCGAGTTGTCATTCTGGAGTCTCCTGAGGCGGTAACGCAGTTTTCTGCGGACGAAGTCTGTGCATTGCTCAATCGACGCGAGAAGCATCCGATGGGTGCTGTGCTCGGCCTTGCAACTGGTGGAACTCCGCTCGGACTCTACCGTGAACTGATTGCTCGATACTCTCGAGGTGAAATTTCCTTCGCCAAAGTCGAGTCGTTCAATCTCGATGAATATGTGGGGGTCGAGCCGGAAAACCCAAACAGCTACCATTACTACATGCTCGAAAACCTTTTCAAGCATATCGATATCGACTTGTCATTGACCCATGTACCCAAGACCTTTGGCGTCGATCTAACGGAAAGCGCAACGCGTTTCGAACATCAAATCGAGCAGGCGGGTGGGATCGATTTGCAAATCTTGGGGATCGGCGCAGATGCCCATATTGGCTTCAACGAAATCGGCTCATCGTTGGGCTCGCGCACCCGTGTGAAAACCTTGACCCAGCGCACACGTCAGGACAACGCTCGCTACTTCGGTAGCATAGACGAAGTGCCATTGACAGCGCTCACGATGGGAATCGCAACGATCCTGGAAAGCCAATCGATACTTCTACTTGCAACAGGTTCTGGCAAAGCCAAAGCCATTCGCGATTGCGTCGAGGGTCCAATCACAGCATCCGTCCCTGCAAGTGCACTTCAGTTGCACCCAAGTGTGACTCTGGCGATTGATCGCGATGCTGCCAGTGGCCTTGCTAACGCCGATTATTTCTTGGCAGCCGAACGCAACAGAGCCGTCGCTTCGCGATCTTCCTGAAGGATCTTGTCCGTACTTTCGGAATCCACTTGTCGGCAACATTCCGTCAATCGCTCGATCAGTGCATCCAGTGGCTTTTCCCAAGTTTCCTCCGTCGTACTCTCCGGAGCGATTTGACTGATCTCTTCGGCTAACAAGATGAATCGAAGCACGTGACGAAACAGCAGTCCCTCCTGCTTTTGAAACCCCTTTGCCAAAATATACTTGTTGAACTCACAGTTGAATTCAAGCAATTCTCCTACCACCCAAACGCCGCGCGTGTACAAGTCATGCACACGAGGAATCTCATGATTGAATAGGCGTCGCATTTTTTCTGCGAGGGAAAGTGCAGGTGGCGGAGGCGGTTCCCATTTGTCGTTCCAAGTGCGGGACGTGCCTCCCGTTTCCGACGCCAACTTTTCCAAATCTGGCTCTTCTTTTTTCTCCCATTGCCCCATAATCTCGGATGAGCCAGCAAGCCCAAGTTCCAATAACTTCGGGTGCAACACATTCGTGGCAAGCGGTCCAAAAGGAAGGATTTCAGGCCCAGGACACGCGACAAGTTTTGAAATATTGGCAGGCAGCTCCAAAACGCTCTCCAGGGCTTGAATCCGTTCCGCCTCATCTGCGTGCTGCAATAGATCGATCATGAACAATCCGAAAATCGGATTCACGCTTCGCAGTTGAGTGAGCAGCTCCAATTTCCCGGTCGGCTCGGCTTTTTCAGGACGGTACGTGTCCAACTCATATTTCACGTCGGCTCCGTCGGTGGAAATACTGGCACCCATGTCGATTTCCTCATCGTCTTCGACAATCTCGAGCGAATCGTTCTTAACCGCATTCGGATCTGGCTTGGCCGAAAACGCAATCCAAGGTTTCCGTTCCGGTTCGGCTTTGCTCTTGTCGTTACCTGACTGTTCCTTAGATGGCACGCCTGCGACTGGAGTAGGTTTGGGAGACAATTCGAGATAGCCCGCGGACCAAAGGGTAACCAGCATTTGATTTAACTCGCGTTGCGCTTGAGGGATCTCATTGTTTGGCCGCAGACGTCGACCAACCAAGTCTCGCAGCGGCTGAACGTCCGGGGAGCTCAAGAGCATGAACGCAAGCAGACGCCAAGGCAGAAGCCCCTTGCTGGCGAGTCTTGCCGCTGGTGCTAGCCGGAGCTTTTCGAATTGCTCTCGGGTCCAATATGTTTCACCGGCCCGCTTTGTGGGCATCTTCTTCTTGAGCGCTTTCCTGGCTCTAAGTAGTCCTGGGTCTTTTGTATCCTCCGGAATCAAATCGTATTGGGCTTTCCATCGTAAGTACTTAACATCATCTTCGTGAGCCAACACATAGACGAATCCCTGCGAATCGAACTGAGGGCGACCTGCACGTCCAAAAATCTGTTGGGCCGAACTAGGTTCGATAATCTTCTTCTTTCCCCATGGGCCCTTGACCATACTCGGCAAGATCACGCTGCGGGCTGGAAGATTGATGCCTGCAGACAAAGTCTCAGTGCAGACACAAATACTGAGCAACTTCTCTTGGAAAAGCTGCTCCACTATCCGTCTGTATTTGGGCAACAAGCCAGCGTGGTGCACTCCAATCCCTCGTATTAGGACTTGCTTGAGTTTTGGGCCTGCTCCCTGGGTAAAATCATAAGCCTCGATGCGTTTGGTTAGGATCGCTTGCCGTTCCTTGTCGATAAGCTTCTTGCCTTTAAGTATTTCGGACAACTGCCAACATTGATCGCGATTGAAACAAAAGACTAGACCTGGCGTCCGTCGCTTGGCTTCGTCCCCCTCTGCAATCCGTTCCAAGTGCTCATCTAGATAGGCATCGTCCACCCATTCGAATTGCAATGGGACTTTGCGTTCCGTGCTTTGAACCAATTCCATACTCCGACCATGCGCTCGCATGAGCCAACTGCAGAATTCGACACTGTTTCCAATCGTGGCCGAAAGCAACATGATTCGAGTATGACGAGGAAGCATTCCGAGGCTGAGTTCCCAGACAATCCCTCGTTCCGGATCATTAAACGAATGGAATTCGTCCATCACTACCGATGACACCGATTCAAACGTCTCGGGATTCTGCATCAGTCGATTGAGCAGAATCTCCGCTACCACCACCAGCACTGGCGCGTCCGGATTGACTTTTCGATTGCCTGTTACCAAACCGATACTGTCGGCTGGATATCCCCAGCGCATTGCGGTTTCTTGGATCTCGGTAAGCTTTTGGTCGGTTAAGGCGATCAAGGGCGTCGTGTAGTAGCACTGTTTGCCCGTTCGAAGGGCCTCATAAATGGCAGCCTCAGCGATCAGCGTCTTCCCGGTACCTGTCGGAGCGCAAACGAGCAACCCTTGGTCACAAGTAAACCAAGTAAGCAATGCTTCTTCTTGCACAGGGTAAGGCGGATAGAGTAGACGATCGAGGTACTCAGAAGCGAGTGAATCGCGATCGACAGGTGTGTTGATGTCATGGTTCATGGAGCGGGCATTGTAAACACTTACCTGAAATAAGCTTTGCCCCCTCGATTCTTCGACGGCGAAATAGTTCGATTAACCCCCGAGCAACAGGCCACGGCAGATTGCCGATCGACTAAAGTCGCTTCGGTTCGGAGGTGAACGACCGAGCCAAAACCTTGCACCAGTTCCAGCCTGATCCGACCTTAGGAACGTTTACGGTGTTTCAGAACGCCTTTAAATGGACATTATTGGACAAAATCCTAGTGAAACTGGGTGGTTTAGAGGCTATTTGGCATACTCAACCAACCGAGGATTTGCCAGAATAGTTGAACGAGTCGAGCCCGGAAACTCGATACTATCGTTACAGATTCACAACGACCCCGGAAACCTTTGCGCGAGCCAATAATCTGATGTCAACCGAAGCCCAATCGACTTCGCCTAGTAAAGCAGTCAAAACCGTTAGTGGGATAACCGTTCGTTTATGCGGCGACTCGGGCGATGGGATGCAACTACTGGGAACTCAATTAACTAATACGTCCGCCTTAGCTGGCAACGACATTGCGACTTTCCCAGACTTCCCCGCCGAAATACGCGCGCCCCGTGGCACACGTGCTGGAGTCTCGGGTTTTCAAGTGCAGTTCGCTTCTCACGAAGTACACACGCCTGGGGACACGCTCGACGCTTTGGTTGCGATGAATCCTGCCGCCCTCGTAACCAATATCGCGGATCTCCCCAAAGGTGGATTGCTTATCGTTAACGAAGACAGCTTCGAAGACAAAGATCTTAAATTGGCGAAACTCAAAGTGAACCCACTTGAGGAACCTGCCATGGAAAACTATCGGCTGATTAAAGTTCCTATTACGCGATTGACCAAGCAAGCGGTTGCCGAACTTGGGCTCAGTGTCAAAGAAGCGGACCGCTGCAAGAATTTCTTTGCGATGGGTTTGGTCTATTGGTTGTATGGGCGCAACATGGATGCGACACTTCGCTATATCTATGGCAAGTTCGGCGACGGCACTTCATCCATTGCCCAAGCTAATGAAAAAGCCTTACGCGCAGGTTGGGCCTTTGGAGAAACGATCGAGGCGCTCGGTCACAGCTACAATATTGAACCTGCTAAACTGGTTCCGGGAACCTACCGGAATATCATTGGTAATCAAGCGATGGCATATGGCCTGATGGCAGCGGCTCATCGAAGCGGCAAAGAGATTTTCTATGCCTCCTACCCTATAACGCCTGCTAGCGACATCCTCCACGAACTGTGCAAGTACAAGAATTTTGGCGTCTGCACTTTCCAAGCCGAAGACGAAATCGCCGCTGTATGCGCTGCGATTGGAGCGTCATACGGTGGGCAGATGGCAGTCACATCCTCGAGTGGTCCAGGGATCGCGCTCAAGACCGAAGGGATGGGGCTGGCTCTGATGCTCGAACTGCCATTGCTGGTTATCGACGTGCAACGCGGCGGCCCCAGCACTGGTCTGCCTACGAAAACAGAACAATCCGACTTGATGCAAGTCATGTTCGGACGCAATGGCGAGTCGCCGTTGCCGGTTCTGGCCGCTCAAAGCCCCGGCGATTGCTATGAAATCGTTCAAGAAGCGTGGATGCTCGCAACCCAATTGATGCTCCCAGTGATCGTGTTGTCCGATGGCTACATCGCCAATGGTTCAGAACCTTGGGCTGTTCCAGATGTCTCCAAAATGACTCCGATCCCAGTAACGCATCCAACAGAAAGCAACAATCCGGACGGAGCATTTATGCCTTACAAACGAAATGAACTGTTGGCCAGGCCATGGGCGATTCCAGGTACTGAGGGGCTCATGCATCGCGTTGGAGGGATAGAAAAAGAAGATGGCACGGGAAACATCAGCTACGATCCAGAAAACCATCAAAGGATGGTGAACATCCGGGCACAAAAGGTTGCGAACGCAGCAAAACTGCTTGCTCCTCAACAAGTCGTCGGCCCGCAAAGTGGCGAACTCTTGGTTCTGTCGTGGGGTGGAACTTATGGGGCCTGCCTGACGGCTGTTCAAAATGCGCAAGCAGAAGGCTGCAGTGTCGCCTTGGCACACATTCGGTACCTCAATCCGTTTCCAAGCAACCTCGGCGAAATCATCTCCCGCTACAAGCAGGTTTTGATCCCTGAACTCAATATGGGACAACTCAGAATTTTGATCCGAAGCCGATACCTGGTCGATGCAATCGGCTTTAACAAGGTCAAGGGCAAGCCGTTTACGGTCTCGGAGCTGCATGAGAAGATTTGCGAAATGACTAAATCTAGCGTACGCAGCCCCTCGCATTCTAAAGCCAACTAACCACTCCAATACTCCAATTCTTCACCACTCCAATTCTCCACCGTCCACCACCCATGAGCACCGCACTTCCAGTACTGAAAGCCGAAGACTTCACTAGCGATCAAGACATTCGTTGGTGTCCAGGTTGCGGCGACTATTCGATTCTTGCCCAAATGAAGAAGGTGCTGCCGGAAATCGGCGTGCCACCTGAAAAGACCGTATTCATCTCGGGGATCGGATGCAGTAGCCGGTTTCCTTACTACGTCAATACGTACGGTGTTCACTCGATTCATGGTCGCGCTCCAACCATTGCTACCGGTCTCAAGCTGACACGACCGGACTTAAGCGTTTGGGTCATCACTGGAGACGGCGATGCCCTAAGTATCGGTGGCAATCATTTCATTCACTTGTTGCGACGCAACGTGGACTTGAACATCGTTTTGTTCAATAACCGCATCTATGGCCTGACCAAAGGTCAGTATTCGCCGACAAGCGTCGAGGGACAAATTACCAAGAGTACGCCGATGGGGGTGGTTGACCACCCACTTAACCCCATCAGCGTTGCGGTCGGTGCAGAGGCAAGTTTCATCGCTCGCTCCGTCGATAGCAATGTGAAACACTTGGCGTACACGCTTAAACGAGCAGCGGCCCACAAGGGCACCTCCTTCGTCGAAGTCTATCAAAACTGCAATGTTTTCAACGATGGCGCCTTCAGTTATGCGCAGGACAAAGCGACTCGTGACGATGCCACTATCGAGCTACAACACGGTAAACCAATGATCTACGGTAAGGACAGGGACAAAGGGATTCGGCTCAATGGTTTGAACTTGGAAATTGTGGATCTAAGCCAGGGCAAAGTCAAAGAAGACGATCTATTATTCCATGATGAGCAGGCCAATTCGACGTTGGTTTACATGCTCTCGCGACTTCGCCGTCCAGATTTCCCAGAGCCGATCGGCGTATTCCGTGCAGTCGAGCACCAGACGTACGAAGCGGCGGTTCGCGGCCAAATCGATCAAGCGATTCAGCAACGGGGGCGAGGCAACTTGCAAAAACTATTCAGTAGCGGAGAAACTTGGAAGGTGGGTACCTAAGGCGCCCCGAAACCGAATGCAAATTTTGTTCGAGGATAACCACCTTTTGGTTCTAAACAAACCCGCTAACTGGGTTGTCCAAGGAGCACTTCCTGGCCAAAAAAGCTTGTTCGATTGGTCCGCGGCTTACCTAAAAGAAAAGTACGACAAGCCGGGCAAAGTATTCATTGGGGTCGTAAGTCGACTCGATGCACCGGTTACTGGCGTTTTGCCGTTCGCTCGGACGAGCAAATCCGCAAGCCGCTTGAGCGAGCAGTTTCGTGAGCATACGACTCGCAAAACCTATTGGGCCATTGTTGCCAATCGGCCAAAGCAATCGGCCGCACGACTTGAACATCATCTCGTCCGTCGTGAGGAAGATTATAAAACTCGCGTCAGCCCCACGGCCACTACCGAAAGCAAATTATCGATCCTCGAGTATCGATGCGTCGGCCAAAATCAAATTGGGTATGAACTGGAAATCAATCTCATTTCGGGTCGCAAGCATCAAATACGAGCCCAACTAGAGGCAATTGGTTGTCCTATCCTCGGCGACGTAAAGTACGGTGCAGAGAATCCCTTTGTCGATGGTATCGCCTTGCATTGCCGTACCTTGGAACTAATCCACCCCACGTTGAAAACCGAGTTGCGTTTTGAGGCGGAAACTCCCGCCTATTGGCAATGGAATGGGATAGAGAGCCTTGATCTACCTAGACAATAACGCAACAACTCTCATAGATCCCTTGGTGGTGGATCGCATGCATGAACTGATGCAGATGCGACTAGCCAATCCGAGTAGCCAACATGCGGAAGGTCGAAAAGCCCGACAAGTTGTGGAACAAGCCCGTGAAGCCATTCTGAAGCTTTGCGGTGGCCGAACACATGGGATGGCAAGCGATCAGCTCGTGTTTACAAGCGGCGGTACGGAGTCAAATAATCTCGCTATCTTCGGGCTTACAGAGAATATTCCCGGCGCTATTGTCGTTTCGAACATCGAGCACCCGAGCGTACTCGCCGCTGCCGAACATGCAAAAAAATTGGGACGAGAAGTTCGCTATTTGCCCTGTTCTAGCGGTGGAGTTGTTAGCCTGAATCGACTGGAGGAATGGCTGGCAACACAATCGACCAGTGGCTCGATCGCTTTAGTGTCGCTCATGTTAGCTAACAATGAGACCGGCGTATGGCAGCCCGTCGCTCTGGCGGCTGCCATGTGCCGGAAGTCAGGCGTCTTGATCCACACAGACGCTGTACAGGTATTGGGAAAATCCAAGATGGATTTCGCTACGTTGGACGTGGATGCGATGACGATTACTGCGCACAAGCTTCACGGACCGGTTGGAATCGGCGCCTTGCTGCTGCGACACAACGTACAAATTAGCGCTCAACACTTTGGTGGTTTTCAACAACTTGGGCTTCGCCCGGGTACGGAAACGCCAGTACTTGCGGGCGGCTTTGAAGTGGCAGTTTCCAAAGCCGTATCGCATCTCCATCAACGTGTAATCAAAATGAAAGAACTTCGAGACAATCTTCAGGAAAAAATACAGGCAGCTATTCCAACCGCGATCGCCGTGGGTGCTCAGTCCCCCCGACTACCCCACACCCTGAGCATCGCGTTTCCGGGAGCGGATCGGCAAGCACTGCAACTGGCCTTGGACATGTCCGGTATTGCGTGCAGCACGGGATCTGCTTGCGCAAGCGGCTCCAGCCAACCCTCGCACGTGCTCGATGCGATGCGATTGGAGTCGATGCTTGTTCGAGGCGGAATCCGATTCAGCGTGTCTGCAGAAACGCTGGATTCCGAGATCGATAAGGTCGTTGAGTCGCTTGTGGAAATCGTGCCACGCCTCATGAAGTCTTGAAAATTCGGTTTTGGATGCCACCATCTCGGACAATCTTGTCAGCCGCTTTTTGCTTTTAGGCAAGCTACGAAGCGTTTACGATTAGCAGCTCTTTTGCATTGCAAGCGAACTGCGGGCTTCCATTTCCTGATGCCTCAACATATCGTTCACATACCGCCCGAGCGGCACGAGTTCGCACAAACCGATGACGGTAAGGCACCGCTCGTCATGGGCACTCAAGGTGTCTGTCACTATCGACGCGTTGCTAGCCAGAGGGAACGGCTTCGATGACCGAGGGCGAGGAGTTTGCTATGCTCGAATCAAGGCCGGGCGACCGAGCCCTTCGTGTCCAACGGTTGGTTCTGATTTCTTGTCTATTGATCAACTTTGAATCGATCGTCTATTGTCCGATCAGGATATCAGTACGACGAGTGCTGTCCCTGAGCATTGTCTGATTTCTGTTGTCACGCTGCAACTCGATGGCACGCGAGGACGTAGGGGTCGCCGCGAAGGCGGCGAACCCTGGGCTCAACGCCAAAAGGTGCGCGGGACCTCATCGGGGTCCGACACCATAATTGGCCATATCCCGCGGACAATGCGCCGCATGTTGGGGATTCATCCCGCTGGACGCATGTTCAACCCCTTTGGGGCAACGCTGTAAAGCATTTCCGTCCGATCGGAGCTTGCCTCCGACGGACGCCGTTTTGGCGTACTAAAAGTGCGTCTAAGACCTTAAATT
>JANMHA010000303.1:0-49431 GCA_031374925.1 Pirellula sp.
GAAGAATGAGTCGTAAAGCAAAATGCACACGGGTGCTCATCGGATGAGAAAAATCAGAACAATTACTTCTCTTACATGAATTGTTTGAACATGACATTCGGCGTGCAGCTTCTCGTGCAGCCTGAACCGCAGGCAAGAGCAAGCCGACAAGAACTCCAATAATCGCGATGACGACCAGGAGTTCCACGAGCGTAAAACCCTCGAGAGATCGGATAGGGCGTCGTTTTTGGATAGGTTTCATGCTATGTACCGAAAGACAAAATAAAGGAATCGATATTCGAATCGCATCGCAAACACTCTCCTAAGGCAAATGCAATTGAGTTGCGATTAGGAATAGTATCGGATACGAACCGGAATTGTCAACGGTTCAGCAATGGATTTTGGAGTGCTCCGATTTATCGGGGCTTTCAGACCACATTTGGAGTGCTCCGATTCATCGGAGCTTTCAGATCATCCCGCATCCGGATCCGCAGTAACCAAAGGATTGGCGATTCTGCCTGCGCCGATTCTGCCTGCGCCAGCATCCGAGTTCCATCAACAGCAGGCAGATCTTAAAGCTGGGATGAATCCCAGCACTCCAAAAAAAAGAGCCCGCTTTCGCTTCCTAAGTCGGGAAGCGGAAGCGGGCCCTTTTGACCGTGAAAGATGGGCCGAACCTAGTGCGAATAGGTCTGTCGGTTTTCGTCCGAGATGTCTCGGTCATTCGACGCCACTAAGATCACGGTACCTCCTTGTTAAGGGAGCGCCGGTGCTGAACATACTCCGCCAGCACTGCTCAACCACGGTTCCACCGAGGTTGTCGAGTTGATCGTCTCTCGATAGAACTATCTAGAAGCATATATCGTGCCAAATGAGTGTTTCTTTGGTGGCGAATTCAAAACACCCGTGAAACCATGGTTTTTAGAGAAATGCGCCCGGATTCCGCTGGCGAAAGAAATCGGATTGTAAAAATTGCAAAATGCCAGCAAACGATTTTACAATTTGCAAATTGTTGATTCGGGACCGAGGGTATCTTCGGCAATTGCAACTCCGGTGGGATCGACGTCATGTTGTACCTGGATCGCGCCAACGTCAACTTTGACTGGGTTATCGTCAATCGGTTTTTGAACTTCGTGTAAGCTGTTCGACTTGTCGATTTGGATAAGTAGAGCAGCGATATCGCTAGCATCGGCGACCGCAGAAATATCGTTCGCCTTAGTTATGTCCTTTTCGTCTTGGTCAGGTTCCATTTCGGCAAAAGTATTTCGGACTGTGGCAGGGACACACTCGTTGGGTTTCTCCATTTCCTCACTGATCTGCTCGATTGATTCTTCCCGCACTTCCGTTTCGTTCGGCATAGGCGGTTCCGAGAGATTCGGCTCATCGGTCCAGATACCGTCTATTAGAGAAATGATGCTTCGACCGCTGTTTTCTGCCTCAACGGATCCTTCCTCAAGTGCATCCATCGTTGAAGCGAGGTCGGATCCGCTTCCTATGCTCACGATACTAATGTTGCACGGAAGCGAAACAGGTTCGCCTGCAACCTCGAAAAATCCAAGACCGGAAATGCTCTCTAGAACCGACTTCAAAGCACCTTGGCAAGTTACAAGTCGCGATGCGAAATAAAGGAGAACAAATCGGTCGGGAAGGTATCTTGCGACAAGTGCTTGGCCGGATGAGGAAACCGCAATGTGGTTGGCAATTCGCTGCAAAGCTCTTTCGGTTACCATGGCACCGTGCTTACCAACCAAGTCATAATACTTGCTCAGTGTTATCATGGCCATGCAGGACTCGCTGCGATGTTTTGGGTCAATCGCTAACCATGCATTGACCACTTCATCGAAGCCATGACGATTTAGAAGGCGGGTGAGACGGTCTTGCCAAGGCAAAGGAAGGCTGGGGCGGTTTTTGTCTACTTCGATTTCACGAGGAACGAAGGGTTCAGGAGCAGCCGAAAACATGGCTGCCCTGCAATGATTTTCCGACCACTGTTGCAGGTACAGACCTCGATGTAGGCAGGACTGCAAATAGTGGAACTTGGTTGGCTCCCAACTCAACGCTTCTCCGGTCTCTAATGCTACCGGCTCAGTCTTCTTCTTTGGCCAAGCGAATGCCAACAACAGCAATATTACTGTCGATTCAGCGGCTAGGCTGAGATATTCAACGGAGAGCAATTGCATGAAGTGTCAAATAGTTCTTCGATTGAAACGGAAACGGAAGACGATCCTGCAAACGTAGCCTCCTTGAATTGACGTGCGATGAGTCATTATCAACCTAAACTCAAATAACTAAGGCTAGCTATTGCTTGCGGCGATTGTAGGGATTTTAAGGAATTGACATGTGAGGGTACTTGACAGTCCATCCCCGACGATCTTAAGTTGGGTGAAGTGAGCTGTTTGACAATGTAGAACTTCCATTGCCAGCGAACGCGAAGAGACATCAGGATGTGCACGTGGCGGTTTAGAGACCGAGGGTTTTTCAAAGGCTAACGAGTTTGTTTCTTTATCGGTGGATAGAGGAAATTGCTGTTGGCTACGAAACCAGACCAAGGAGTGGATCAATGATTGATTCTGGATTTCAGGACGTTTTGGGACAAGCCAAGAAGATGCTCACTGAGAGCCCGTTTCCTGCCCTTCGAATGTTGCAAGTTGAGCAACTTGGGGATCAGGTGTTACTCCTTGGCAATGTGGAGAGTTTTTTTCTAAAGCAACAAGCTCAGGAAACGGTGCGTACGGCCACTCGCGGGATAGAGATGGTAAATAAAGTGGCGGTCTGCCAAGGCCCATAAGACTAGCTTGGACGGTTTTTTCAACGCCGTACAAGGTGTCGAAATTCCGATGGCCATTCATTGAATTCATCGGAAGGAATGAATGAGCTTTCAACGCAACGAAATTCCGACTCATCCCAGGGGTCTAAAAAAGCGTCGCCGTTGATATCCGCTAAGACAAGTGTTAGGTATATATCCTGGATCATCGGCATGGCTACCCGATAGACTTCGGCGCCTCCGACAATAAACGCACGGGAATCGCTTGGAACGAATGCCATCGCGGCTGCGATCGATCCGACAACGCGAACGCCATCAATGCGTGTTTCCGCCTTTCGCGATAAGACTATGGTTTGACGGCCTGGCAACGGCCGGCCAATTGATTCATAGGTTTTTCTTCCCATTACAAGTGTGTGCCCCATCGTGAGTTGCTTGAATCGTTGCAAGTCACTTCGCAATTTCCAAGGCAGTGTGTTGGCACGCCCGATCACCCCATTTCGGGCAACGGCTACGACCGCACTCAGTTGATTGATCCTCATTACTTTCAGAGTATCGCTTTTGTGGTAACTTTGCCAGCGGAGCCCGCTCCCATCCAAACGGATTTTTAGATACATTGGAAAACAGTAAGTGGTCGGCGGTTTGTCGCCAAGGAGTCTTTGATAATTGCCCCAGGAGGTGGAGTCTATGTCAGCCCGATTTTGTCGCACATGTTCCTACGTAGTTGTAGCTATCTTGCTTGCAACGGTTCCTACGCCCGATGTGTGGTCGCAAACGCCAGCGACCCCGGCCAGCCAAACCAAACCTTTGCCCACCGATTCGGTAACAGGTCCCCAATCTGGGACAGTCACGCAAAACGATCTTGAGCATGCTGCTCTGATGCAATTGATTGAATCGATTGAACCGTACCACAAGAAAAAGGAGCTCAAAGGTTCAGCTGTTCTTTCCGGTTCGACCACCATGTTGACGATCGGCAAGTTGTGGTCGGACCGTTTCAAGAAATTTCATCCGGACGTTGTATTTACTCGCGGGGCAGACGGAACCGATGTCGGAATCAAATCGTTGGCCGAAGATCCAATGGTCATTGCGGGTTCGAGCCGTCCTCTCACCGCTGAGGATCTGGCTTTTTTGAAAAAGGGGAAATGCAAAGATCCTCTAAGTGTCATCGTAGCCCTTGATCCGCTCGCGCTCTACGTTCACAAAGACAATCCGGTTGTCGGCGTCACACCGGAGCAGTTGGAATCCATTTTTCGTGCGGCTGGTAGTTCGGGCAAGCATGCATCAACTTGGGGCGAACTTGGAGTGACAGGCGAGATATCAAAGAAGCCAATTCGAATTCATTCTCGCAGCGAAGTCAGTGGCACAACCACCTTCATCAAGCAACTCGTTCTGCGCGGTGGAGAGATGGCCAAAGAGGCTCAATCGCACAAAACTAGCGATGAAGTCTGCGCCGCGATTGGGGAGGATGTGGCGGGAGTAGGGATTTGTGGGTTTGGCGAAGCCAATGCGCAAGTTCGGCCGGTCCCACTGATTCTCAATGGGGTTCGGGTGCCAGCCACGGAACAGAGTTTCCTGTCGGGACAGTATCCTTTTGTTCGTCCACTATTGTTAATTGTCGACAAGTCACAGATGGCTACCGACGGGGGGCTGAGAGAAGCAATGCTTCGCTATGTTTTGAGCCGGGACGGCCAGTTAGAAGCGGTTCGCGAGGGCTTTTTTCCTCTTGATCCGGCGTTTATCCGAAAGCAGCTCGACCTTATTAGTGGCCCACAAATGCGATAGGACTTTTTGACCTAAATACATCCCTTCATTCAGTAAAGAACTCAAGCATGAAACTATTGAAAATATTCATTTTATTGGCCGTCGCACTGTTCTCGTGTCCAACATCTTGTTTTGCGCAAGCCACTTGGCTTGATTTTACGAGCGCTATTCCCAAAGTGTTGATGCCGGGCGGAGCGCCAAACTACAATTCTCCTAGCACAGGCTTTCCATCCACCTCTGGTTATTCTTCGACACCTTATTCCCCGCTCAATCCAACCAATTCTAGCGTTTTTAGTCCTAACGGATATGGTGGATCTGGGCCGATGTTGGCGCCCGCCCGAAAGGACTGGAAATTAGGTGTTTATGTTGAAAATACAGATGTGGGAGCTGTCATCACTCAAATTGCTCCGGGCAGCGCCGGACAACAAGCTGGCCTGCAACCCAATGACATCATCCTCGCCGTAGGAGGTACGCGGATCGGCAGCTTTGACAATCGAATCGTTGAATTAGCTGATGAAATCAGGAGAAACACGGACGCATTGGGACGTGTGTCCCTGCTCGTATTCAATTCTCGCCAGCGAACGATTGCTTCACTTCCGGTTTCCATGAACTCGTCGTCGAGTACATTGGCTGGAACAGTCACGACACGAGATCGATCTCAGCTTCCCTACGGCTCGACGTTGATGGTTCAACTGCAGAATGTTTCCAAACCATACTATGAGATTGCGGGTGGCAAATCCGTCACGCGAGCGGATGGATTTGGACCCTTTGGATTTGAACTTCATTTCGATCCTCGTTACATCGATCCCAGAGATCAATACCAGTTGACGGCGTCCATTTTCGTGGGCAATCAAATCATGTATGGCCTTCCTCAGCCGATTGGCGTGGATGTAAACAACCTGGGACAGTCGATTAACTTTACTTTGGAGCAAGCGAATGGACAAGCATTTGGTATTCCAGGTCAAACGACCTACTCGCCAGGTATTCCGGGCAATTTAGTCAATACAGGCATCCCTGGCACTTTTGGTCCAAACGCGTTGAACGAGTTGTTTTTTCAGTTGCTTGGACGAGCCCCTAGTTCTCGCGAAGTGGTTGCATGGCAGTCCTATTTGCAACAGGGCAATTCGATCAATGACCTGAAAGTCAAATTGATGTCCAGTTCCCAGTTCCGCGAGAGATTCTCAAATGAAGCCGCTTACGTTCAACAGCTGATTACCTCGTTAATGAATCGAGCCCCCAATCAACAGGAATTGGCGTATTGGATGACGCGTATGCAAGCAACTGGGTCGCCAGAGCTGGTCATCAACGAGATTCTTGCGAAGAATCGGTAGAGTCCGCACTATCGAAAGAATGCTTGCTTGATGGGTAATCGGTAGCGATTAGGGAGTTATTTCATCTTGCGTTGAGTTCTCTGCTAATGATTCGATCTGTCGAATTCGATAACTCATTCATTAGTCGAACTCAACGCAACTTAGGAATGGTGGCGTCGTTGTTCGACATCCCACCTAACCAAAATAATCCCAAACTGTTGTTTGTTCGCCGATGGCCACGGAAGGCTGATTCAGCCACGGCGCTGGGTCAGTCTTTTTTGCATTGGCGACCGACCGACGATATCAAAAAGGTTTTTCACAATGCGTTGCAAGTCAATTCGTACCGTTTTTCGTGCCGCATTAGCTGCCGGACTATTAGCGACATGCCAAAATGCACCGCTCAGTGCCTCTTGGACCGACCTTCTACGCTCGTCTGCAGATACATGCTACGTCCATGATCTTCATTGGGAGAATTTCCACTCCGCCTCCAACCGTATTGAGCGCTTCTCCAAATCCATTGTGAAAACGGACGGGGAAACGAGGTTGGCTACCGACCATGAAACGCAAGCGTGTGTTGTGGCCGCAAAACTGTTTGAATTCAACATGCAAGTCGATGCCGTTATGGCGTCATTACAATCCAGAACCCACCAGCTTTCCGAGGTTGGAGCCAAGCTATTCCAAGGTTATTGTCATTCGAGATTGCTACTTGTTTCGTCGATAAAAAGCCGAAGTTTGACGCTGGTGGACTGGATCAAGATTCCAGATTCGCTACCAGGAACTGTTGTTGCAACCGAGAAAGGTAACGATTTTGAATGCGATTGGGATTGTGGATACTATCGGCGAGATACTAATACGACCGTTTCGGTTCCGCCGCCCCCACGAGATCTTGCCAATATCTTTGTCTATACTCTTGTGGAAACAAATGAATCGTATGAATCGTATGACTCCTATGACACGATTGACACGATTGACACGATTGACTCGGACTCGATTGACACGATTGACTCGGACTCGATTGGGTCTGAAGTGCTTCCAAGTACTCTGGCATTAAGCTCCGAGAACGATAGCGCTCCTGTTGATTCGGGCGAATCCCATTCCGAGGGCAGTCTTGATTCCCCTTCGGAAACCGTCGCCTTAGATTCCGATACACCCCTTCCAATCGCTCATGCCTGGCAGGTTGGAGTTGATCCAATTTGCACCGAAGTTCAAATGAGCAATTCTTCGTTGTATGGCAGCCAAAGCGAGTTGTCGATTTGCTGTCCTGTGGAGCGAACCGAGGAGGCAATCGCTACGCATACGAGTGTGATTCCGCCGGCAATTGAAAATCGTCCACCAACTCTAGAGGCAGAGTTTGAAACACTGGAAGCTGCAAATGATTTGAAAGTCTATCAGTATGGTGGTGGATACGGCTTGACTGGGATTGAGACTCCATGTGAGCCTGATTTGGCAAGAACAGTTCCACAGGCCAATGACCAGATCAGTGAGCCAACGGAGCATTCCTTCGATGGTTGCGATCCTTGGTGCGACTCATTGAACTGGTCCCCGTGGTCAAGTAGAATAGGAAAGAGATTTGCCTTCGGTGACAATACTCCGAGGATGCCCATGTCCGGTCCGGCGGTCGCGGCCTACTCGAAAGAAGACCTCGAGTTTGCATCAACTTTTCCCAACAAGTTGCTTGACGAGTTTCCAAGCGATGCGCGGCAATTTGAAAACGCCATCGAGAGCTTTCAAGACGAAACGGAGGCGAATGGACCCAGGTTTTCGCCGGAGGACTTCTTGATAACAAGTCAACACACAACGAGTGGTTCCATTGCGCTCCCCTTAATGGATTCTAATCGGTTGGCATTTGATGACGCATTGAACATAATTGCGCAGCCAACCGCAGAGTCAAATAGTCGACTCCCAAAGATCTTTGCAAGTCAAATACGAACGGTAGGTCAGTTCTTAGTAGACTTCGCTAGCCAGATCGAGAATCAAGTCGAGCAAATTGAGCTGGCACGACGGGAAACCAATCAACGTTAATCTGGACGCTTAGGCAATCCAGGCACAATTTGAAAGGAAAGTGCGGGTGTTTTTCGACGGTGAATTGATTCCGAGACAGCAGCCCTTAGCGCATCGACGTGCGAGTTTAATTCAGCTTCAAGCTGCAGAGTCTGGTCGAAAGACATTTCCTCAAGCGATTGAACCAAGACAAGGAGATGAGAAGTGTTTGGTGCGGGAACAACGTCAAATACCGTCAAGCCATACTCACCTTGCAATTCGGCGTTGATCGCGTATTCCAACGCATAGCGAACCTGCGAGCAAAGCTGCAAGGCCTTGCGATCCAATTGTTGGTGTCCGTTGTTCGGTCTAGCATGCTTCATAAGGCAAACGGACACCGATTGTTTGAAATGGTTCGCGACCCTGATCGAGGCGATTGGCGCCTGCCTTGGAATATTATCGACTTAGACGGAGGCTGGAGATTCACTCAGCCAGTCGGAAAGACTTTTGTCAGGAACTTGGATCTTAAGAACTGGCGCGAATTCCGCGAAGGAAATGTCGACTTCTGTAATCAAGTTTGTCAAATCAACGACACGCGACTGAGTTATTCGCTCGATGCCGCTTAAGAACTCGTCAGCGTCATCCCATTGTTCATCTCGACACGATGGCAGCAGCGACGCCAAAGCAACGCAGGCAGCGTCGATACGGGGCGTAGGGCCATCTAGCAGTTCGTCCAATGCTGGGTGGCGTTCTATCAAAATTGCAAACTCTTCTGGAAGTCGCCAGTTTCTGCACAAAGCTGCTGCGGCTTGGGCATGATCCCATCCAAACAGTTCCTTCTCTAGAGAGGACAATCGAAGTCTCTCTTTGCTGCGTCTTTCTACCAGCGCTTCGTATTGTTCTGGCAGTGCTTTAAGCAACAATGGAATCGCCATGTCTTGTAGCAAGGCTGCCGCAAAGAGGTCTTCGGCATTGGGCAGTCGGAGCTCCCGACCTAAACTTCGCGCGAAGACAGCTCGGCGCAACGAATCTTGCCACAAACTCTTTAAGTCGAATGGACCAAATTTTGGGTTTGGTACCAAAGAAAAGACAGCGCTCCAAAGGGCAAAATTTTTGATCGTTCGAACTCCGACGAGAGTGAGAGCTTGTTGGACAGATGCAATCTCTCTCGAGAAACCGAAGTAGGATGAGTTGACGAAGCGTAGTACTTGCCCCATCAATCCAGCATCGGCTTCGATGGGTTTAGCGTATTGGGCGGGCCCGTTGTTCGGGTCTTGTGATAACTCGAGCAGTCGCATCGCGCTCGTCGGAAGTGCAGGCAATTGTGTATTTGCGAGGACTTCGCTTAGATTTCGTACATCGAGTGTTTTGGGCATCTTGCTAATCTCTGGCTGGGGGAACGGGCCGATTGCATACACAATGCAGTCAAGCCAAGTAATCGGGTTTGTCTGCAAACTTAGGTTTGGTATAAGTAGATGCAAACCGACCGAAGGACTTTTGCGAGGATAACTTGTCTAACTGAGAATTCCAACCGCCAATGTTTTTGATCGTAACGGATAACACGATTGCAGGAACAGCGACGATTGAAATGAAGGCAACTTGCCGTTCGCAACGATTGCCGGAATTGGTTTGACTCTTCCTGCAATTATTAAAGATTCGTGACAAGGGATTCACCCTTTGGCTTTTTGACTGACGTAAATGACAAGAGTAGCGTGCTCCCTTTTTTGCTTCCGTCGCGTCTTATGTCCGCTGGTGATCCATGGATCTTGTTCAAGTCCAAAACCTCTGCAAGAGCTATCCAGACGCCACACAGGGAGAGTTCGTAGCATTGGACAACGTGAGCTTTGTCGCCAAAGCCGGAGAAGTATTCGGGTTGCTTGGACCCAATGGTGCTGGGAAAACAACAGCGCTTCGAATCCTAGCTACGATACTACAACCAACGTCCGGTTCTGTCCGAGTTTTTAATTTCGATGTGACTCAACAAGCAGACTACGTTCGCCATTCCATTGGTTTCGTTTCCAACAATACGGCGATTTACGATCGCATGAGCGCTTGGGAGCTAGTTGAGTACTTCGGTCGATTGTATGCGTTGCCTGACGACCATCTATATCCGCGAATGGAGAAGATCTTTCGCAAACTTCAAATGGAAGATTTTAAGGAGTGCCCGGGTGCCAAAATGTCAACTGGGATGAAACAAAAGACCTCAATCGCAAGGGCTTTGATACACGATCCGCCTGTCCTAATATTCGATGAAGCGTCGCTTGGACTCGATGTTATGGTTGCCCGAGCTCTCCAGTCCATCGTGATGGATCTGCGTGATCAAGGTAAATGCATCATTTACTCCACCCACATTATGCGAGAGGTGGAAAGGTTGTGTGATCGTGTGGCCATCATTTATAAAGGAAAAGTTGTCGACTCAGGTACACTCGAAGATTTGGCCGAGCGGCATCAACAGAACGACTTCGAAGAATTGTTCTTTCAATTACTTATGCTGGGTGATAAGGAGCCGCGACAAAAATTGACCGGTTTGGGAGTCACTCCGCTCAGCGGAAACATTGCAAATTCATTGAGGGTGGGGTCAGCATGAATTGGTCACATGTAAAGCTCATTTTTCACAGAGAAGTTCGAGACCAGTTGCGAGACCGTCGCACGATGTTCACGATCTGTATCCTTCCGCTTCTGCTCTATCCCTTAATGGGGATGGTGATGATGCAAGTTGCACAGTTCCATCGGGAACAGCATGTTACCGTTGGTGTCGTTGGCTACGAAAACTGGCCCAAAGACTTTCCCCTAATTACGGAAGTTGCAAACGACAAAATTCATTGGAAAAAGCTTTTGGCCGGCAATGACTTGGTTCGAGCCTTTGAGCAATCCGAATTGGCCTTTGTTGCAGCAAACAAAATAGAGACGACAACCAAGTCCGTCCACCAAAGCATCGCCCCAATCGCGGCTGAGAAACTCTTAAGGGAACTCGAAGCCGATGTAGTCATCTGGGTTCCCACCAGTTTCAAGGAATCGATCTCAAAGGATTCTCTTGTCGTGCTTAGCAATCAACGCTGGGAACGTTCCCAGTTGGCAGCCCAGCTCCTCAATGAACGAATGAACGACTGGCACGCGAACTGGCTGCGAATTCACTTGAAGCTCTCCGATGTAGGAGCAGCCATCATGGATCCTCCTCATGTACAACAGCTAGATGTTTCGAACGCGGAAATGAAGCGTGCCATTGTCTGGTCCAAGATACTACCCTTTGTGATGCTTGTCTGGGCTCTTACGGGTGCATTTTACCCAGCTATTGATTTGTGCGCAGGCGAAAAAGAACGAGGAACGCTTGAGACCCTCCTTTGCAGTCCTGCGCGAAGGAAAGAGATCGTTTGGGGCAAGCTTCTGACGGTCATGTGCTTTAGCATTGGTACAGCGCTATTGAATCTAGCAAGTATGCACACGACAGCTGCGATTGTTATGTCTAGATTTGCTGGACTGGGTGCCAGCGATATGGTAGCGGCTTTGGGGCCATTACCGCTTCACTCCATGGGCTGGCTGATCCTCTTGGTTATTCCAATTTCAGCAATGTTTAGCGCCCTCGCTTTGGCCGTGGCGTGCCTTGCTCGCAGCACGAAGGAGGGACAGTACTATTTAATGCCGCTACTTCTGGTCGGCATGCCTCTCGTTATGCTTCCTATGATTCCAGGCGTACTTCTGTCCCCCGGAACAAGCATTGTTCCCATTACGGGTGCAGTTCTGATGTCTCGGGCGCTGATGGATGGAGAGTTTATGCACGCTTTGCTCCACTTGCCTACCGTGGCAACAGTAACTGTTTTGTGCTGCTTGCTCGCTGTTCGTTGGGCTGTTCGGCAGTTCGAAAGTGAAAACGTTATGTTTCGTGACAGCGAGCGATCCTCCATGTCACAATGGATTCGAAATGTTTGGAGACAACGCGAGGATACCCCAACTCCGAACGAGTCCCTGCTATGCGGTCTGCTCATTCTCGTTTGCTTGTTCTTCGGCAGGCTTTCGTTGGGAGGAATGCCACTGAGTTGGACTTCGATAGTTCAATCGACCATCGTCATTCAGATCGGCATGATCCTAGCGCCGGCATTGATTATGGCAACGATGCTGACCCGCTCAGTCCGGAAATCCCTAAGATTGAATCGTACCGGTTTCATTGAGATGATTATGGCAGCATTGCTCGCTATTAGTTTGCACCCAACCTATGCAGCATTTGCATCGTTGGTCGGCGCAGAATACAAACTCGGAGAGCAGACGATTGAAATGCTCATGTTGTTTGATTCGATCATAGCAATCGCACCCATATGGAGTGTACTGTTAGTGCTGGCTCTCATTCCCGCCGTATGTGAGGAACTGGTTTTTCGAGGATTTGTATTCGCGGGACTTCAGAGGGATGGCGGTCATGTTCGAGCGATACTTTTGACTTCATTGTTTTTCGGACTGTCCCACGGCGTCCTGCAACAAACGATTACCGCATCCGCAATAGGCATGCTCCTCGGTTGGCTGGCCTTTCGGACTGGCGGCGTCGCCTGCACGATCGTGTTCCATTGCGTTCACAACAGTATATCAATGCTCCTCGCAGCCAATTCTAGTCGTGGTTCAAGTGCTCCCTCGATGCTGTCATGGGCCCTCGAGTCCAACAATGGGCAACTCGCGTATTCCAGTTCGTGGTGTACGCTTAGTGTCGGCATTGCGATCACGTTAATCGCTTGGTTCGCAACCAAAAAATCTACTTGTAGCATGGCCCACTGGGCAATGTGGCGATCCGGTCGCGGGCCTCAACATTCCGCAAACGTTTAACATTTGGCTTCCGCTGGAATCAGCCCTTCGCCACTCCGTTGACAACGTACGTATTACCGCTTCACCAATTCAAAAATCCCGCATCCGTAGTTGCAGCCGAAGTTCCTTGCTACTTCGTTCGGTGTTAGCATTACGTCCTCGGAAAGATCGCCTGCATCGTTGACAAAAGAAAAGCTGCGGATGTCATAGTGTTCGCCAAGAAGTTCCAGCAAGTAGCCGACAGAGAAGACTCGATGGGCATTGAATTCGATCCGCTGGGGACCAATGGGCACCGAAAAGTAAAATGTACCATTGCGCTGAAGCACATGCGTTATGTTCGATAGGGCTTTCTTGTAGCCAAAATAATCGATTGGATCTCCGTATCTTCCCAACCCGAAGTGCTCGACGGCATGCAATGACGAAATTGAGTCGCAATAGTCTCGCATCTGTTCTTGGAGTTCCATCAGGTCCGCCTGTCGGAAACGGATGTTTTTGACTTTGCTTTTTTGCTCGCGGATATCGAGAATTTCTATTTCTCGAAATACGGCAACGTGGGCCACAAAGCCGTCGGTCCGCGATCCGATATCCACATGTTTTTTCGGATTCTTTTGGTAAATCTTTCTTGCTACAAGAAGATCCTGGTGGAAGTAGTGGCCGGACATAGTGCCTGATTCATCATGCCGCTCAAAGGTGATCGGGTTGATAGGACCAAATGGGAATGACTTGTCCGTGCCCCGCTGCTTCTTCAAACGAAGGAAATCCTGAACAAAGGAGGGGCCGCCATTGAGAACACGCACAAGTGTCCTCGGTCTAATCAGGGACAATAAGTTCAATCTTGGTGGACTTGGCATGTCTACTCGTGTTCGGCAGATCGAAAAACGAAATTGTGCGTTTGCAGGGTATCGACGCCAGTTGCGGCTAGGGGGCAAAACATGGCTCTTTCGCTCTAATTGACATTCGGGAACGATCATTGACAATGAATCGCTGCCGTTTGTTGGGTTTTCTTTTCCTTTGGCGTCGTTTCGTACGAATTCTTTCCCTGGCTAACGTTTTTTGTTGATTTTGGAATCCAGCAGTTCAATCATCTTGTACGGGAGTCAGTCGTATCGGTTGGTCCAGGTGGGATAGTACAAATGGCATGACACTCTTGGCTTGTGGGCGTTTGCTGGTGCATTCGACTTGCCACTCAATTGCAATCAAATTGCCATGAACGCTGATTGGGCCACGTGGTAGTTGGAATTGGAACCTCTTTTCTCCACTATTGGTTCCGGGAGACCATTCCTCGGTAAAAATCGTTTCGGAATCGTCGGTTCCTTTCCCAGAAGTTTGCCAAGAGACTTCCAGCGTTAACTTGGAGGGAGGCGAATCAAATTGCCACGCAAACGTTCCATTTAACATTTGTCCTGGCCGGCAACTTGAACCCTCAAGCTTGATTTGTAGTGTCATTTTGTTGCGTTTCAGCGAGGGTTGTGGATTTGTCTGTAATGGCAAGAATTCCAAAAAGATACCAAAATTTCATCTTGTGCGCCCGGAATGGACCGGCAGTGGTACTTATATTCATACTATGCACATTATCCATCCAAATTCCACATCCTCGGATTTTGCTCCATCACTTCGCAAATACGGAGTGGCTGGCAATTGTCAGCCAGACATGGAACTGCTCGCGTTGTTTGTGGAGACGGGCAACCCTTCCGCGTTGGAACCCATTTTTGTTCGATACAGCGGACTGATCTACAGCGTCGTCAGCAAGGTTGTTTATCAATCCCAAGATCGGGAGAACGCCTGCCAAACGACTTTTCTGTCGCTCGTTCGATCCGCGTCTCGGATTCGCAACCAACAATCCGTCGCTGTTTGGCTTTGTTCCGTGGCCTTTCGTATCGCGCAGCGAATGCGACAACATCACCGAGTTAAGCCAGGCTCCCTCAGCGTCGAAGAGTTGCAAAT
The DNA here is from genome assembly GCA_031374925.1 of Pirellula sp. GTDB lineage: Bacteria > Planctomycetota > Planctomycetia > Pirellulales > Pirellulaceae > JBKCUI01. The sequence goes on from JANMHA010000303.1 coordinate 14,521, forward strand.
GCTTACCGAACAATCCCCCGACGGCCCAATCCAAACGGGAGGTTTTGGTGGTCAAGTAGGTGTCGGCGGCGGAGGATTTTTTTAGTATTGAGGACTGACGTTCCACCCGTCTCACGATCACTTGTTGTTTTTCCCGACAAGCTCATCGATCAAATCGTCCAGTTCCACTCGCTCAATACCCATTTTCGCGGCCGCCAATGCAAAGAGTCGCTTTTCCACTTCACTCAGCTTTCCGTCTGCCGCCATTATACGAACCAAATCAGAGAGCATGGCGATCTGCTCTTTCTTTTCAATTGGAAGCTTCAAGGAAGCTTCATCGCTTAACGCATACGCAACTGCTTTTCCCAAGTCGGCTTCGTCCAGCCCCATTTCGCCGCATCGATCCACCAACAATGCTATTTCGCGTTCGGACAAGTTCCCGTCAGCAGATGCCATAATGACGAGGTTTTTGAGGTGGTCCAAATGTTGCATATTGAGTCATTGCCTTTGTGTAGTTGAAAACCAACTTAATCATAGTCGGTTAGTCACTGAGCTGTTGGCTCTCGGCTAGAAAGTTGCAACAGTTTCCTCGTTGGTGCTCTGAATGGATTCCTCAGTGACTCTGCTCGGGCTAGGACTCGATTTCTTAGTCGGCAGAGGCACACGCCTCGAAACCAAGGTAACCAATATTCCATCTTGGACTTTTTCACCATTCTGATTGAATAGTTGTCGGTACCAGTGAACCTCCCCGTGTCGCCTTCCCCGTGGCTTTAGATCGATGATCTCTGTAACGGCTCTAACCACGTCGCCAACAAAAACCGGTTTCGTAAAACTCCAACTGCGAATATCAACGAGCGCAGCTGTCAGGACCAATGGGGCATTCGAACTTAGCCCCGCGAGAATGGAGAGACCAAGCAACCCGTGAGCTACCGGTTTGCCAAAAGGGCCATTGGCAGCAAATTGAGGATCCGTATGTAAAGGATCGTGATCACCCGTAAGACTTGCAAAGGACTGCAAGTCGTCAGCCAAAACAGTCCGTTCCGTGCTGGTCCATTTATCGCCAATATTGAGTTGCTCATAAGCAAGCGGTTCGATCGTAACCATCGAGCATTCATCTCCATCAAATGGCCTTGAAGTCCTCACAAACCGAGGTCTCATTTGCAACGCCATCGAGATTTTGGGTTGGTCGGGCGTTTGTTGCAACCCCGAAAGGTGGCAATAGACGCGTCGATGGAGCAAAATTCCAAATGAAATCTCAATAATTGCTCCAGCCGCTTCATACTACGCAGAATTCCTAGCTTCCATTTGGTATGCGTTCTCCATCGCAACGCTCACAAAATCTAGGTAGAGAGCAGCCCGCGACTCAGTCTTGAGAAACGCAGCTGGTGGACGAATGCCATTCTGATGATCACAACAGGGACCACAACGCAACACTTCCGTTGACTTTGTCAATCGTGGTCAACTGGCGGCGGCGAGAACTTTGGTGCTGTTGACTCGATGGATTCAGGTTCGTCAGGTTTATCGAAGCGAAGCGGTTTAGGCTCGTAAGTCTCAACGGCCTGAAACTCGCGTTTAAACTCGTCAACACTACGCTTCAGCCCGCGATAAGTACCGCCCAAATTCCTCGCGACTTCCGGAAGCTTTGCACCGAATAGCATCAAAGCAACGATACCGAACAACACCATTTCAAAGGTACCGATTCCACTTAGCATATCCCGATAAGCCTGCTATTCGAGAAAGTTTTCATTGAATGTACTTTCTAGCAAAAACATTAGCTTTTGCTAGGAGGATCGGTCGATGGATCGGCGTCTTCGTCCCGCATCCCCTTCTTAAACTCGGTCGCACTACGGCCAAGGTTCCGCATTAATGATGGTAGACGCGCGCTCCCAAAAAGGAGCATGGCGATAACCAAAAAGATCAATAACTCATAACCGCCAAGGCCGAACATAGGTGGGGTCCAATAAGCAAGGGGAGGTGGGTTGTTCGCACGAAGAACTACTTCCTCGTTCAATTCATTCTATTGGCCACAGCCAGCGTGTCAAACGAAGCCAACCCCTTTGTCCCAGTTAAAAACCTCGTACCGCAGATTGGCGAGCTTCTTATTTTGCATTGAAAAACCGCCGAAGGTTGAAAAACAACCTTAATTCGTTGTAACTGAACTCGTGAGAATTCAGTGCATTCATGGAATCTATCGATTTCGTCCAGGAATGCCGGCCAAGATCTACCTTTCGCGACGTGACCTAAACCATTCCAAAACAATTGGAATCACACTGACCGCAACAATTCCAATCGTCACCAGGAAAAAGTTTTCTTTGATCCACTCTAGGTTCCCAAACCAGTAACCGGTCACCAGGAACAATGCCACCCAAATGCTTCCGCCAACGACGTTATAGAGCCAAAAACGGCCAAAGTGCATTCGGCCAATCCCGGCCACAAACGGAGCAAAAGTTCGAATTATGGGCACAAATCGAGCCAAGATAATCGTCTTTGCACCGTACTTTTCGTAGAAATGCTGCGCCCTAATTAAGTGGTTCTTATTCAACCATAGTGACGATTCGCTCCGGAAAACGCGGGGCCCGAGTTTTGCCCCAATCCAGTAGTTGATGGCATCGCCACTCACCGCCGCAACTATCAGCAACGGAATCACTATCGGCAGACCTAGCTTTGCATCATTGCTTGCGCACAAGGCACCCACGGCGAACAAAAGCGAGTCGCCAGGTAAAAACGGCATTACTACCAAACCGGTTTCGCAAAAAACAATAGCGAACAAAACAGCATAAACCCATTCAGGACCAATCATCGCCACCATCTCGTTCAAATGCCGGTCGAGATGCAGTATCCAGCTCAGAATGTCGTTCAGATTCATTAACTTCGACTCGGTATGCTAGTGGTGAGCGACATGTTAGGAATTGTACGAGAGAGACTTACTCTCTAGGCGCTGTCATCAGTTGTCAATAGCCGGGGTTCCGCGAAGAATCCATCGAATGGCAATACGCAAAGCCAACTTAAACAGCCAAACCACTACAACCGGAACGATTTCACTCAGACATCAATTCAGCCGGCAAGTAAATACTCGGATCTGACGCTGCCCATCGTCCAGGTCAACAAAAGTGGAAGTGCACTTCCAACCTGCCGCAATGATCCACTTCTCAAAACGATCTCCGGTGTGACGTTGCGGTTCGCTCAAGTAAACTACCCCTCCCTCCGCCAAATGCCGTCGAATGCATGGCTCTAGGACTGGGAATAATTTGAAATCGTACACGACATCGGATCCGATAATGATAGGAAACGGTTGCAACTGAGTATTTCTGTCTCGCCAATCTAACAGCCTCACCTGCACGTTTTCAGCGACTTGCCTCGCATTGAATTTGCACACCATGAGGGCCGTCGGCACCGCATCGGTAATGAGGACTTCCGCCCCTCGTATACCAGCGGATATGCCGGCACGGCCACTTCCGCCTCCTAGCTCCAATATTCTGATTCCGTTCAAGCACGGTAGTGTTCCAAGGAATTGGTCCAGTCCCTGCGCCGCCCGCCAGGAGGCCGCCCAGAATGGATCAAGCTCCACTGTCCCTTCCCGACTCTTAGATAGGGCATTCAAAAGCAACGAATCCGGATCGACAACGCGTGTCCAAGGGTACACCTTGCCAGCAATCAAGGTCGATGTATGTTCGATCGGAACTTGCTGCTGAATCCTTGCAAGCAGCCTTGCTTCGCTGGCCGAACGGGCGGTTGACTGTCTCGGCACAATTTCTACCTTGGTTCTTCCATTTCCCGAATATAGGCTCGCAGACGCTCTAGTTCATCTTCTGTACCTTTGAGCTTAAGCATGTTGGCAACTCTCTTTTGCAGCTCATGTGAATTGACTGGCTTCGACAAAAAGTCGTCCGTGCCTGCAGCGACAGCCCGTTCGATATCGCCCAATTCACTCAACGCGGTCACCATCAGAATCATGATTCGAGAACGCACGGGATCGGCCTTAAGCTTTCGACAGACTTCAAAGCCATTCAGCTTCGGCATCATGACATCCAGCAGAATCAAGTCCGGTTGAAACGACTCGACTTTGCTCAAGGTGTCCTGCCCATCAACTGCCATTTCCGTATCGCAATCGATCTTAGAAAGCAATGCTTCCAGCAATTCGCGATTCTGTGCGTTGTCGTCCGCGATAAGTATTCGTGGTGTGGTCATTAGCTAAGTTTACGCGAGAGTTAAAGGGCAATGGCCAAACCTGCCGCAGGGACAGGGAAATGATGGGTCATTTGCTTGACCGCCGAGCGTATTTGCTCCAACACTGCCTCGTTGTCATGCGATTTCAGAGCTGTCGCAATCCAAGTCCCAATCGTCTTAAACTCATCTACGCCCATCCCCCGAGTCGTCAACGCAGGAGAACCGATTCGAATCCCGCTTGGGTCCATCGGCTTACGTGTATCGAACGGAATCATGTTCATGTTGACGGTGATCCCACAATGGTCGAGCGCCTTTTCAGCGATCTTGCCACCTATTCCGAAGCTCGTCACGTCCACCAATACCAGGTGATTGTCCGTCCCACCGCTAATCAACCTTAAACCGTGTGACATTAGGGAACCCGCCAGAGCTCTCGAATTATCGATCACCTGCCGACCATACTCTTTGAAACTAGGCAGCAATGCCTCGGCAAAACACACCGCTTTACCCGCGATGACATGCATGAGTGGACCACCCTGAATGCCTGGGAACACAGCACTATTGATCGCTTTTGCGAATTCGTTCTTGCAAAGGATCAATCCGCTTCTGGGGCCTCGCAATGTCTTATGCGTCGTTGTGGTCACATAATCGGCATATGGCACCGGCGAGTTGTGAACCCCAGCAGCCACCAAGCCCGCGTAATGCGCCATATCGACAAGCAACTTCGCTCCGACTTCTCTCGCAATCTCCGCAAATCGATCATGGAAGATCTCACGTGGATAAGCGCTCGCCCCGGCCACGATCAACTTTGGCTTTTGTTCTCTCGCAAGTTTGGCAACTTGATCAAAATCGATACGGTGGTTGACTGAATCGACTCCATAGGAAAAGAACTTGTAGAGTTTTCCGCTGATGTTCAGTTTCATTCCGTGAGTCAAATGCCCTCCCTGCGCCAAGTCCAATCCGAGAACGGTATCGCCCGGCTCTAAAGCCGACAAATAGACGGCTGTGTTGGCTTGTGAGCCAGAGTGAGGCTGTACATTGGCGTGCTCCGCACCAAATAATTCTTTCGCCCGATCGATCGCCAATTGCTCAACAATATCCACAAACTCGCAGCCACCATAGTAACGCCTTCCTGGATAGCCTTCGGCGTACTTGTTGGTGAGCACACTTCCCACAGCCTGCATGATCGCTGGACTGGTGTAATTTTCGCTCGCGATCATCTCAAGCCCCTCCTGTTGGCGAAGCGCTTCCGATTCAATCGCGGCCCAAACTGCTGGATCTTGAGACTGGAGTATGCTCATAAGACAATTTAATGGTTTGGAGTGTAAGTGAGGGGAATAGAGCGCTTGAGTTTACCCCAGATTCTCAGCTAGGTGGTCGACGACGTCAATCTAAGATGATGGTGGATAGGAGCTTGTTACCGCGATGGCCCCCGAAGCCTACCATTCCCCCCCAATGGGTTGTTGCCTATGTTGCCTTGGCATGAAAAACAAGCCGTATCTCAAAACGGCAGGTCCGACTCGATTACCAACGGTATTGCAATCCAACTCCGCTTGAGGTCACCGAAGAGTGCGGAACCAGTGACCAGCCTCTTCTGCCGGTATCTGTTTGGCGTACTGCCGTCGCTGAAATAAATGCCATCGCCCAGCCCAGACCAATCTGCGAGGGGTAATGCGCGTTGTCATTCACTCGCGATAGAGGACCAATTGCGGACGCTGTGTACCAAAAGGACTTCCGCCAAGGGTTCTCCGTGAGCTTGGCTGCGGTAATAAATGGGAGAGATGACATAAACGCATGACCGCTCACTCCGTTGTTGTCCTTGAAGGGATGCCATTCGGAACTTTCGATAGTCTCATAGGGCCGCGAGGCCCCAGTTAAATGTTGTGCCAGTATCAAGGGTGGTGCCCCGACGAGGAATCCCCTCATGGATCTTTCACCCCACAGTCCGAAGGTTTCGAACATAGGCGGACCATCTATGTACTCATTTGCCAGCCAAGCCGCTCCAAAAACAGGCAACGTATAAACCCCGTTCCCAAGCTCTTTGTTGGAGTGCAAAAATTGAAACCATTCATCACTCGTTGCGCCACGAACAGAAGACTGAAAGTGCCTTTGGATTTGATTGTCTGCGTCGGTGTTAGCGATCAAGGCACCCGTGCCGAAAGCAATTCCCATCGCAAGGAGTGATTCTTTCGAATAGAAACTCGATTGATCTCCAAGCAACCGCTCCCATACAGCACCTTTTTCCAGCGGTTTGGCAAGCAGGTCCAGTTCGCTCGAGTTGGTGAGTGACTGCCGGCCCAAATACGTCGATGTCGATGCGTGCATTGAGGGATCATCGATCGAATCGAAACCTTTCGGGTGGGATACTGCTTCTGGTGCCTCTGCGTCTTGGCTAAATGAGATGAATTGATAACTTGCGTCGTCAAGATGAGTTTCGCGCGACGATCTCGGCATGTTCGCGCATCCAGCGAACATACAAATAAGAACGATCCAGCTTAGTATCTTGCTAGTCAATCTAAGGTCTATCTTCGGTCAGCCTGAGTAACAATCCATACTTTCGGGCAGAAGTAGTTGGCCCTCGATCAAAACACAAGCTCAATCACGGAAAATGCGTTAAGTTGAGAAGTTCGGGTAGAGTAGGTGGTTCAGACTTTTGCAATCGATGTCATTTCGACTACTTCGACTTTGTGAATTGCGTCGAAAAGAAGCGGTAGGGCGAAGAGATTGATAATCGTTGCAGCCCCCAATCCAAAGAGGATAACGATCGCCATCGGGTATTCAATTTCTTGACCAGGTAGATTGCCGGTGTAGACCAGGGGAGCCAGTGCAAGCGCCGCCGTGAGTGCCGTCATCAAAATCGGAGCGAGTCGTTCTTCTGCGCCTCGAAGGATTAGCTCTTTTCCATGCGTTACTCCTTCGGCTGTATTCAAATGGCGATAATGACTGATCAACATGATTGCGTTGCGAGCAGCAATCCCGATCACGGTCACGAATCCGACGAGCGAGCCAAGCGACAGGATGCCACCGTTTGCAAATACCCCGAGAACTCCTCCTAGTATGGCGAGTGGTAGCATCCCTAACATGAGAAGTACCAATTTCCAAGACTGAAAATCCACGTACAAGATAACCGTGATCATCAAAATGGCTGCCACGGACAATAGTAACAAGCGTTGTCTGGAGGAGCGGGCTTCCGCATATTCACCGAGAAACTCAGGATGATAACCTGTCCCAAACGAGACATTCTTTTGGACGGCAGCCTCAATCTCCTTCGCGACGGCCCCTAAATCTCGGCCTGCAACATTGCAGGTAACGTCCAGTCGACGCGATGCTCCCTCCCGTTTAATTTCGTTGGGGGCAGGAACAATCGTCACGTACGCGACACTGCTCAGCGGCACCTGAGCCCCGGACGGAGTATCAATCATCAGTTGATTTACTGCACTGGGGTCATGATGGACTTGGTCCTTGCCTCGCACAAAAACGCCATAGATTCCTTGGTCGCGATAGATTTCACCAACTTGCGTTCCATTGATCAACGTCGAAACGTTTCTCATCAAAGTTGCTGGCGTCAAACCAAATTGGGAAGCTGCCTCAGGTCTCATTTCGATCGAGATTTGCGGGACCAAGACTTGCGGTTCGATTTTTAGGGTCGTCACGCCGTCGACCGGTTTTATTTGGGCTGAGACTTCGGCGGCAATGGCTCTCAGACGATTCATGTCGGGACCATAAATGCGAACAACGATAGACGCACTTGTCCCGGTAAGAACTTCTTTGATTCGTTCCTTGAGATAAGTTAGCAAATCTCGATACAAACCTGGATAGCCGTCGACGACGCTCTGAACTTTCGCAACCGTCGTATCGTAGTCTTGGGTTTCATCAATGCTGATCCAGAGTTCCGTAAAATTCGGACCGACGACTTCGTCGGCGACCGTTGCCCGCCCAATGTGAGACCCGAAGTTTCTCACCCCTGGAACAGCCATTAGCTCTTTGCTCGCCCGAGTCGTGATACGGTCCATCGCATCTATTCCGATTCCTGGTTTCTCAACCCAATGCATCAGAAAATCGGTCTCACGAAAGTTGGGCATCAGTTCTTCACCCAGCCAAGGAATCGTACAAGCCACGGCAGCGAATGCTATCGCGAAGCCGCTCAGCGTGATCCATTTAAAATGAAGCAAGCGTCTCAATAAGGATCGATACCATCGTTTTAGCACTCGGACCACAGGCCCTTCTCGATGACGCATGCGAGCCGTTGCCGGCAATAGCATAAGCGACATGGCAGGTGTCACAGTCAAAGCCACCACTAGGGATGCTAGGATCGCCAGAATATAGGATGCGGCCAACGGCCGAAAGAAAGATCCTGAAAGTCCTTCTAGAAAGAAGACGGGCAGGAAAGCTAGGATCACTATGATGGTTGCGTAAACGACAGCACTTCGAACTTCCATGGATGCATCTAACACGATTTGGAAGGCGGATTGTGGATGTTCGGCGGTCGCATTTTGACGCAACCGCCGCATGATGTTCTCAACGTCAATGATCGCATCATCGACGACCTCACCCAGTGCTATGACTAAACCAGCTAAGACCATTGTATTGACCGTTCCACCTCGCCAATAGAGGACCATGATGGCAGCTATTAAGGAAAGTGGTATCGCCATCGCGCTGATCAATGCGCATCGCCAGTCAAACAAGAAGATCAACAAGACACAGACTACTAAGAAACAGCCTAGGAGCATCGAATGACTTAGGTTCGCTAGTGAGCGTTCGATAAAGGTAGCTGGCCGGAAGATGGTCGTATCGAATTGCACTTCGCCCATTCCAGGCCTTAGCTCCTCCATTGCTTTTTCAACACCACGAGTCACGGCAAGCGTGTTTGCCCACGGTTGTTTTTCCACAATCAAGAGCAAGCCTGGTTGATTATTGATGATGGCATTTCCAATGGGTGGCGCGTAGTCAATTACAACGTCGGCGACGTCTCGAATTCGTATTGGACTACCGACCGTATTTGCTGAAGTTCCTGTCGAAGTCGCCGAAGCAGGTGAAGGAGTCCCTGGACGAAGTGAATTGTTCGGGGCGGTGCTACTCGGGCCTGCACTGCGAAATGGTAGCACCATGTCACCGAGTTGATCTGGTGTGTAAACAGCGGGTAGGTGCCGTAAGGCGATACGTTGATTGGGCGTGTCGACAAAACCACCTGCCCCCACAGCTGTTGCATCGCGAACAGCTTGCATCAAGACGTCGAGCGTTACTCCGATTGCACGCAGTCGATCTGGATCCGCGATGACTTGAAGTTGCGGATCCTTCTCTCCCCAAACTGCGACATTCGCGACACCACTTACAGCCATTAAACGGGGGCGAATCGTCCATTTCGTCAGGACGGTCATATCCATCTGGTTTTTCGTGTCCGACCAAAGTCCGATTTTCATGCACCGGCTGAGCGATGAAAGCGGTGGAAGGATTACGGGAGGACGTGCTACAAGCGGCAATTGCGATGCAACCAAAGTGATGCGTTCTTGGACAAGTTGCCTGGCCATGAGCAAATCGGTCCCGTTGGCAAAAATCAGTCGAACGCTGGATAAACCTAGCACAGACTTCGAACGAACCGCCTTAACAAATGGAATTCCGTTGACCGCGTTCTCGATCGGTACGCTGATGAGGCTCTCGACGTCTTCGGTCGAGATTCCAGGGGCTTCGGTTTGAATCTCGACCAGCGGTGGTGCGAACTCAGGAAATACATCCAACGGAATCGAATCGGTAGTCCGAACCCCGACAATTATCAATCCGATCGCGATCATCAAGATGATAACCCTGAATTGCAGCGATGCGCGAATAAGCCAACTCATAACCGGGTGATACCTATTGTCGAGCGAGGCAGTTTGGCCGAGCGATGACGTGTGGCCAAGCGATGACGTGTGGCCGACCGAGGCCCTTCGCTCGAACCGTTGACCTGAGCGCGGTCCGCGCTCAGCCACTTTGAATTCGAAGACGATTGGCTACCCATTACTGAGATTCTCATACCGACCTTCCTACTTCCCAGGTCCGAATTCCGTGCCGAACAATTCTGCGGCACCTTCGGCAACCACCATGGTGCCTGCGATGGGGCCTTTTTGAAGGATTGCCTCAAATTGATCGAACCAAAGCACGGTGACCCGTTGGCGCACAAAGCGTTGCGGCTCCTTAAGCGTGTATACCCAAGTACCTCCATGGATATCGTAAAGAATCGACGCCGCAGGAACGACCTTGCCCTCGACTTCTGTACTCATTGGTAATTCGATTCCCAATCGTTGGCCAGGCCTGAATTTAGATTGCAGATTGGAAACCTCAAAATAGAGATCAGCCGATGAGCTGTTCGCATCGGCGGTGGGTGGTGCATCGACAGGAATGGCAAGTACGGGAACAGCTTCGCCCGATTGCGTGGTATGGCTGATTGCCTTTCCATCCAAGGAGACGACCCTCCCTTGCACTCCAGTTTGAATCGAATTCAGTAAGTCGACAAAGATAGGGACTCGAACCCAAACGGTGCTTGTGTCGAGTACCTCGAAGAGCGATGCGCCGCCAACCACTTGTTGTCCAGCGGAGATATTTAGGCTTCGAATGACGCCGTCCACTGGCGCGCGCAACGTCAGTGTTGTTGCTAAATCGTGGTTGCCTTTTCTATCCAAAGTCGCTATCAGCTGGCTCAGCTGGGCATGTCTTTCCTCTGCAGCTGCCAAGACCGTGGACGCGACATTAGCGAGCGCTTGGGCATCGTCAACTGCCCGCTGGCTTCCGGCTCGATCGCTTAGCAATTTGTGGGCTCGGTCAAGAGAGATCTTGGTGGCGGCAACGTCAGCACGTCCTCGTTGCACATCGCCAATCGCAGTGACTTGGGCAGCGACAAGGGTCGCCTTGGCACCAGCCATCTGAACTTCCTCGGCAGGAGTGGGAACATCGCGTTCAGGTGAGAGTATAGGGGTCAATACCAAGACAACGTCGCTAGCTTTCACTTTGGAACCTGGCGCAGGAAGCCGTGAACCACCCGAGGCCGATACCACTCCTGCTATCGGTGCTGCGATCAGAATCGATCGGCCAGACGGAATGATGACCTCACCGCCAAAGGTACGGTGCTGCTGAACGCGACGCGTTTCTGATGCGACGGTGGAAATACCCAGTCGAACTTCGGCCTCTTTTGTGAGCGTAATGGTCGCGAGGTCGCTCTCGTGCGGGACCATTTCCACTTTTGCGGGGGATACCGATTTCGGTTTGGCCGAAACTTTTGGGCCGCATCCGCTGGAAAGAAACGTCGCCGCAAATATCAAACTCAAATGGATGCTTTTTGATTCGTAGATAAAGATATTCATGGGGGAAGGTCATGCATTTGAAAACGCTCCTGATGGACTGAGAACCGATTGTAGTCATCTGCAACGCAAGTTGTGGAAAGAACTTACATAACTTCTCGGAATCTAATCGATCGGAATTTCGCTAGGCGCTGTTTGAGAAAGCATCATTTGAATGTCTAGCGGCGCAGCCATCAAGCTTCGACCAACACTGCGTTCCAGTTCTGCCAGGGCTTTCCGAAGCAGCGCTCGTTGGTCGAGGATTCGGGCTCGCGCGTCTAAGTACTGCGTGATGGTTTGAAGTACTAATAAATAGTCCGTTCCACCATCGGCGAAACCCTTCTCGGCGATGCCAACCGCTTCAGATAGATTCGGCAAGACGTCGATTTCTAAAATGTTCAAGTTCGCCTGGGCCTGATGTAGTTGGCGATAAGCGACTCGCACGTCCTGAAAAATCTGATCACGAATTGCGTCGCGAGCGTGCATCGCAGCGTTTAGTTCCCAGTCTGCGCGAAGAATACCTCCTTGATTGCGATTGAAGATTGGCAAATCAAACCGGAGTCCGGTGCCTGTTCTTGTGTAGTCGGGGCCGTGACGCACATCGACGATACTATCTGCTCGCCAGAAGAGCCATCGCGACAGTGTAGATCGTTCACCCGCAGCGGCCACGGACCATCGAGCTGCATGGTAATCAGGGCGACACGCCAAAGCCGTTTCGATCAATTGTTGTTCGTCCAAATCCGGTACGCTGATAGTTTCTAACGAGCTAGGTGTCAACGGTGAGTCCAAGTTAGGAATTCCGATGAGCGATACCAATTTCGCAAGACTGATGGAGATGTTTTGCTTTTGTACTCCGTTGATGGCTTTGGCATTCAAGGCGTCAACTTTGGATGCGATAGTTTCCAATTCACTAATATCGCCATCTTGGAAACGAGCGCGAGTCAAGTCCGCAATGCTTTGACGAATTTCGACAGCCTCAGTTGCCAGGCCAGATTGCTCCGTCGCTAAGGCTAGATCGATATATGCTAATCGAATGTCGCGAGCCACGTTGAGCCCGTTTTGCACAAGCTGATCGCCGATGCGACGATACTCACGGTTGGCAACTTTGACGCGAGTTGGCCTTAGGAAGTACGATTCGATGGGAGCATAAAGAGTGTATTGCCCCTCTTTGGCGCCAGAAGGAAAGTACATGAGTACTTGAGGGTTGACGATCAGATTGGCTTGGACCGAATCACCACCTGCCATCCCTAGTTGTGCAAGGGCCGCTTGAAAAAGAGAGTTGTTTGCTAAGCCGGTGGCAACTGCTTCCGACTCGTCGAACCCGTCTTCGAGCGTCACTCCCGGCGGGAGAATCTCGACACAGGGCGGGACTTTTGAGACGGTTACCGACGTTCTACACAAGATTTCGTTGGCAACGTAACGGGGATTGCAACAAACGGTTGGTGACTTGCAACCCACGGTTGCAACCAGCAATACGCATGACACCGAACCCCATAGCTTCGCAAGGGAGCGTACGCCAAGTATTTCTTGCCGTTGAGGCATTCCACTCGTCCAATTGCTAGTGTCCGCCAAGATGGGCAAATCGACATGACCTGCACCATCAGACTCATCGGAACGGGACAATCGACTCGATAACTATCTTCGTTTTACGACGTAATGCTTCTCTGAGCAGTACAACCGGAACTAGTCGCAATTGCAACAAAGTGGCAAAGTCAGGCTCGGGCGCTCTACTCTCGCTTTACGGAGTCTTGAATGATCTAAGGAAGTCAGATTCGTTTTTATGAGACGCGAGCAAATGCGATATGCTAGCTTTGAGTGGGTGGTGATAACCGGCAACACAGTCGTTCGCAAATTGTTCAGGTCAATCGATAGAAAGATTCGCGGCTCGATCGATATCGAGTCCGAGCTGGCTTAGTAATTGTTCTTTGGTCTCAAATTTTTCGACATCACGCAATCTTGCCAATAACTCGATGGCAATTTCCTCGTCGTAGAGGTCGCCAGAATAGCCGATGATGTGTGCTTCGACTTTCAATCGTCCTTCGCCGAAGGTTGGATTCGGACCGATGTGGATCGCGACAGGCATGCCGATCGGAGTAAGTGCGTCAAGAGAACTCTCTTTTCGACGGCTGCAGTCTGTGACTCGACCTGCATAAACCCCAACTGGCGGGCAAAGAACTTGGATGTTTTCAAGATTAGCAGTAGGGAATCCCAGTGTTCGTCCTCGCTTAGCACCATGTGCTACGGTACCAGAAATCCGATATGGTTCGATGAGAAGTCGATTCGCGCCAGCGATATCTCCTGCCTCAATGAGCGAGCGGATACGGGTGCTAGAAATCCATTCGCCATGATCTTGTTGTGGTTCGAGCAATGAGAATTGCAAATCATATTTTTTGCATAGTTGCCTCAGCATGGGAACATCGCCGCGGCGCTTCTTGCCGAATTGAAAGTTCTCCCCCTCTGCGATGGCTTTCGCTTTCAACGATCGAATGACGACGCGTTCGAAAAACTGCTCGGGCTCCAGATCCAAAAGCGCTTTGGTCGTCGGATAGACGATGACGAAGTCGATGCCGAATTTTTTTAGCAGTTCTGTTCTTCTCTCAATTTCGGTCAGACATGCCGGGGCAAATTCGGGGCGCAAGAGTCGCGAGGGGGGTGGGTCAAAGGTAAAGACGACGGCTGGACCTGAAACTTGGTTCGCCAGCGTGCGAACTTGCTGAAGGATCGCTTGGTGGCCGCGGTGGACTCCATCGAAGTTTCCAATCGTTACAGCACCACCTTGAGCAGCCGACGGAAAAATGGTCTTGGAATCTAGCTGTAAATTCATTCAGTCTTCAATAATGGTGGGTGATGGATCGATTTGTGAAGTTCACAGTCGTTATCGTCCGTCAAACGGCTTGAAACTCTCCAATACCATAACGAAATAAGCAGTGAGATCACGACGCCTCCCATGATATCCGATAGAAAATGGGCGCTCGATTCGAGCCGTTGCAAACATGCTATTGACGCGATGGACGCGAAAATCCACTTCCCTCGAGGATAGACTTGTGTTAATCCGATCGCCAAGGCAACCGCGGTGGCCGAATGCCCCGATGGGAAACTGCGGAATTGCTCTTCAAACCAAGACCCTGTCCAGGGAACGCCCCAAGTTTGCCAGTTGGACGCAATTTCCATTTCGGACTGGTTTAGCGAATGGGGTCGAAATCGGGGAATCAACATTTTGGCCGCGTTGGAGGCGACCCCACAAATCAACGTAAAAAAGGCTGCCTTCCATAATTTCGGTCGGTTTTTTAAATCGATCCACAGCAGGGTTGCAAATATCACTATTCCTCCGCTGGAGTGCGCAAAGGATTCGGAAAGGCTGATCGCTTTCCTGAGATCGCCTGGGATTTTTACTTTTTGAACCCATTGGGAAATCTCCAGATCCCAAGCCAGGCAAGCCAATCCCAAGGCCCCTGCGACGAATGCCCCGACTGCCATTCTCGTTTGAAATGTGCGCTGCCTGTGCATCCAGGTAGTTCTGATCGTGTAAGTGAACAATGTCGTGACCGTTATTGAGCTAACCCTAACGGATTTCGACAGAATTCAGAAGATGAAAAATCGCGTTACCTGCTCAAGCTGCAAGTTGCAGAAATGGCTCAGCACGAGCCTTGATCTGCCGATTTTTTGGGGGGACGGCCAACCGTTTGACCAACCGTGTCACCTGTTCCCGCTCTTTTGGTTATTGGGGGCGTTTACCCCCGAGCCGTCGGCGACCGTGTTGCAAATCCGCCGTCGCCTAGGGCTCGGCGGTAAACGAATAGCGAATGGCCTACTTTGGCAGCGATGCATCAAGCTGGGCGGATTCCATAGACGCCAGAAACTGTCAATGCTAGCATTAAAAGCAGCCCGTCACAAACCTGTGAAACCACCCCATGACACCTTATCCATCTCTTCCTACCGAGCAGCCCGAGTCTTCCGCTTTCCAAAAACTGGAACAGTTGTCTCGCCAGATTCGCAACATGGAAACGGCTGGCCGTCCTACCCAAGAACGGATCTCAAGTGGTTACCCCACGATGGATCGGCATTTGTCTAATGGCGGTTACGCGCGAGGCAGTATGATGGAGTTGCTTCGTAGCGGCCCAGGCTCAGGAGTCACCTCGATCGCTTTGATGATTGCTCGGCAAGCCATCGTTGAGGGAAAGTATTTGGTGGTGGTCGATCCGCAACAACAATTTTATCCACCTGCGATGAAGTCGCTCGGCATCCCTCTGGAACGCGTGATTGCATTGCGGCCAGCCAACCACGCAGACGCCATTTGGGGATTGGCTCAAGTGTTGCGATGTCCTGCGGTAGGAGCGGTGATCGCTGAGGTTGGAACGCTTGATGATCGCGTCGCGCGCAAATTGCAATTGGCAGCCGAACAAGGTGGTGGGTTAGGCATTTTTTTACGCGATGCGAGATCAGCTCGCGCGCAACCGAGTTGGGCGGATGTCCAATGGTTGGTCCGCTCTTCAGCACAAGAGAACATTGCCCACCATTTTGAAACGCAACATCAGGACATTCGATGGTTCAACTTAGAATTAGCTCGATGCAGTGGCGGTCGAGCAGGTGCACGGCTAACCGTGGGCGTAAACGGTCACGGCCAATGGGTGGCCGAGGCGCTCCGGAACCCGGCAACGGAGTCGCGGAGCGACACCAACATACCAACAACGCACATACCAACAACGCAAGGAGCTCGACATGAGCAAGCGAGTGCTTTGCATCTGGCTGCCCAATTGGCCCAGCCAACGCGTCGCAGCCGCGAAATCGCAAGCTGATCCAAAAACAAGCCCAACCGGCGCAATGCCGATGCTCTTGCACTCTCGCGACGCGCGGCGGGGGCGCGTGGTGACCGCTGCCAACGCAACGGCAAGAGCCTTTGGCATCGTCCCCCAAATGCAACTCAGCCAAGCCAACATGCTTTGCCCAGAGGCTCAACTGTTTGAACACGATCCGCAAGCAGACATAGAATCTCTTTGCTCTCTAGCGGAGTCAGCACAATGCTTTAGCCCGATTGTTGGCATTGAGCAACTCGACGCCCAACCTTGGGCAGGTCGATCGTTGCACCAACCACAATCGATTCTACTGGACATCACCGGCATCACACCTCTCTTTGGAGGTGATGCAAAATTAGCAACAACCGTACACCGATGGGTTGCCGAACAAGGCTATTGGGCTTCCATCGCCATCGCAAATAGTATTGGCACCGCGTGGGCACTTGCAAACTACAAACACCGTGTAAAGATCGCGGCCGACTTGGCCGAAATTGAACGCTCCGGAAGCACTCATTCTGTACTTCCAGCCATCGCTATCTTCGAACCAAATGCCGCGATCGGTATCTCGACTTACCCCTTCCCAATCGAAGCCTTGAGGCTGGATCAAGCGACCGTTACCAAACTGCATCGTTTGGGAATCCGAAAAATCGGCCAGCTTGTTGAACTTCCTCGAGCCGGGCTAGCTTCACGATTCAACGAGCGACTACTTCAACGAATGGACCAAGCACTCCACAACCAATACGAACCGATCCAAACCCTTCACGCTACTCCGGAACTCGCTATCGAAGAATGTTTGGAGCATCCGACACCGCTAAGAACGACGATCGATTCGATTGTCACTGAGCAAGTACATCGACTCACTCGCGTTCTGAACGGAATTGGGCATGGCGTAGTGCGACTGGTTTGCCGAATCGAAATGGAACTCAATGCTATCCCACTCGAATCCGACGTCGAAAGCCAAAGCGATCTGCCGCCACCAGCAGCACGCGTTTTTCAAATCGGGCTATTCCAGCCCTCCAATGAACCAGAGCATCTCCTTTGGCTACTGATGGGCCAACTGGATGCCTACTACGCCAATGGATCAAGTCATTATTGGGCAAAGTCGATATCTGTTCAAGCAACCCTTACCGCCCCGCTAACATGGCAGCAAAGTGACTTGTTCGATCGCCACTCGAACCTTCATCGCGACGCGATTGCCAAGTTGGTCGATAGTCTTAGCGCTCGAATGGGTCGAACTGCCGTTGTTGCGCCGGCAATCCAACGTGACCCGCAACCTGAGCTTGCTTATTCTTGGCGACCACTCACCGGCTGGCGGCACGACGGCAAAAGCCAAGAGACTAAACGCAAATTAGCTCGTGCACCAAAACGAGATTTTGCAGAGCCGCGAGGAATGGAGCCCAGCGCGGACGAACTCTGGCGCCGCCCAATGCGATTGTTGCATCCACCCAAGCCGATGGATATGCAACGCGTGGATGGAAACGGAATGCCACTCCGAATGGTATACCAAGGATCGCCGCTTGGTGTGGTTCGTGCAACAGGTCCTGAACGTATCGACACCGGCTGGTGGCAAGGGGCCACGCAACAACGGGACTACTTCCGAATCGAGCTATCAACCGGAACCTGGCTCTGGGTATACCGAGACCGTCGCGAACAAAAATGGTATCTGCATGGGGAATTTGATTGAGACAGAAAGCCCTCACGGGGTTGGAATCGGAATGGAAACCGTCACTTCAGCGCTATAAACCGCCTTGGGATCGCCTCGTTCGGCCAGCGTTTTCGCTAAGTTTCCAATCGATCGCGCGACCATTCCTTGAAAAAGCGTTGTACCGCCGCAGGTAATCAAAATCGGTTGCTCGAGATCGACCATGTCATCGTTCAATCGAATAGCAACTCGGTCTGCGTCTTTTGATTGAACATCGATTGTATTGTTGGTTCGTGTGGCAACGATCTCCGCTCGTTCCCGAATCTCCTTGGGATCGATTGCTAACCAGTAGAACCGATTCTCAACCACATCGTCTTGCTTCCACACAATGCGTTTTGGGATTGGATTCCTATTCCATTGGGCCATCCATGGGATAGCGATCGAATCTTCGCGATCCATCCAGTGCCCTTTGCCAGCGTGGATCTTTACGAGATGAATGTAACCCTCAGGATCTTGGCGATGCAGATCCGCCAGTTTCTGTTCCCATTCGGCTGCTTTTTGGTTGCGGCTGTAGGCGGAATCCTTCTCTCCCATGTGCAACGTAAAAGGTAGATTTCTCAAGCCCAATGGGGACGTTTCGTTGGGGTGGCCAGCCATCATGGATGCAGCCGCCCAACGATCTGCCATGCGAGGTGAAAGCTGAAAGACACCATCTCCGCCAGCCGAGTAACCCATTATGTAGATCCGGTTCGGATCCACCTCTTCCAACACGATCAAATTCTCGATCAACCTGTCAAAGAGTCGATCGATATGCGATTGATGCCATAAATCCCATGTGTCGGTCGGCGCGCGAGGGACCACATAAACACCCTCTTCCAGCTTGTATAGTTTCTTTTGATTCTCCCATTGCTGATCGTTGACTTTGGTCGGTGCTCCGCCCCCTCCATGCATCGATATGTACATGCTTCTACCGGTTGCTGGTTTTTCACCGAACACTTCATAAGTGAAAGGCATTTTTAATGCGTCCAGCGTCAAAACGCGAGCGGCCATTTCCTGGGCTCGTGATTTGCGAATTTGTTCCGCGTGATCTTTCCACAATAGCTTTGTTGCTTCGACCGAGTCTGCCTTTGAGACCGGCGTGTTCGCGAACATCTGCTCAACCAAATTGGGGCGTTGCTCATGTGGCAGCAACAGGAATTTGGCCAATTCAGACACCGCCTCCGCAGATCTCGGTGGGTTATTCAGACCGATAGGGGCCGTTTCGGTTGGTGTAACGGTTTCGGTAATCGGAGCATTGCGTTGCTCGGATACGAAAGGAATCTTCTTGATATTTTTCCCGTCTTGAACTTCCAAGCTGAATTTTTGGCCAATTGGCAGGTAGACGCTGAGATGATCATTTGCGTCGAAACCCTCATCCTTGGACATCCCTTCCAAGACTAATTTTCCCTCCATGTCGAAAACTCGGACAACAACAGCTAGCCTTTTCCCGCTCGCTCTGTCCAATACCCGAAACATGGTTTGCACCGATCCCTCGGGGGGCTTGGCTGCCAAGTCGACGTAGCGGTCGGTGACATTGACGGCACTGATGTAGTCTATGGATCGATCCCAGACCAATGGAAAGTGAACCGGGGTTCGCTGGAAACTAACGGCATAAATCGCGTTCATTGCATCCTCCCGTTTGGCGGTCGACGCTCGGCCCAGAAACCAAGCTTTATCTAACTCATCGCCGTTGGGTTCGGCTGCTCCGGTAAAATGCCAACCATGGTCCCAAACTTCAACCCACGAATGGTTTCCGCTCTTGTCCGACCAAAGCGGTGTCCCCACAAATCTGGCTGGAACGCCAACCGCGCGACACGCATCGATCAATAATACCGACAAGCCCGTGCACGAGGCGGTGCCGGATTTAATCGACTCATAGGGACTTTGGTCCGCCTTGGGACGCTGTGTTGAATAGCGAACGCCAAGCAGAGGGAAAAGCTTCTGGTTGATACGGGCTGCCGCAAGTGCTGGCGTCTTGGCCCCTTCGATCAATGGAAGAAATCGTTCACTGAAATCCTTTCGCCACGAATCGCGACGCTCGTTAATATTTGCGTAGGGTAATACGTTGTTGAAGAAGACTTCTTTCGGAATGTCATCTTTCCACGGCGACTTGGACCACGCCAAGTAGGCCAATCGAACTTCTTCGAGCAAGAACTCGGAAGTCAACGTCCGCAAGTCCCGTTCAGGCATATTTGCAATCAGGAACTCCATGCCTTCGCGTTGCTCGATAGGGCAAGAGTCCAGCCCGCGTCGTAGCTGAGATCGATTGTCGCCCGACAGCTTTAGGGCAGTCTCGACGAGCTCACTTTCCGATTTCTTCCAAATTTTGGAGTCCTGCCGCACGTTCCAAAGCTCTTGGGATTCTTCGCCCGTCGTTATGATTGCAGATGCTTCGTAGCCATCTGTGGTCATGCACATTGTGAACTTTTGTGTTTCCTGTTGTGACTCAGCACCCAACTCAAGTTCCGAAAAGTTCTTTGCCCATCTAGCATGCTTGGCATGAAAGGTCCGTTGCCGATGGTAAATTTCCATGAGCAAATCGCGGCTTGCAAAACTTGCATCGTGCTTAAATTCAGATTTGCCCGGGAGTTCCGTGGAGAACTGTACGAAGCCCCATCGTTCCGGTCGATGCATGTCGATGATTCCTTGGGGTGACCACACCCAATTGTCTTCTTTCGTTTTCGGTACTTTTTTGTATTTACCATCCACGATTTCAAATTGCCATTCCACCCTGGAAAAGTCGATTCGCCATTTATCTCCGTGGAGTGGCGGCGCCACCTTACGGGAATGTGTCGAAAAGGCAGCCCAAGGGATGGCAATCTCGACGCTCCAGGAAGTATCCTGATCACTCGTGTCGTTGAGTGTCCCTTGAAGATGAACACCCGACTTCAAGCCTGAAAATTCCCAGCTGTTGTCTGCCCCACTCCCATCTTTGTAGGGCCGAGGCATGAACAAGTCCCAAGTCGTATTGAGTGCATTCAGCTCAAGCTCAAAATACTCATGGTTATCGCTATTTGGATCGATGAAAACTTCGAAATCGTTGTCTTGAAAAATGACCGCATCGTGTTCTGTAATGACGGCTTGAAGATGGGGCTCGAACATCTCGGCCGCAATATAAAAATTGTCTTTGTCCCAAAGCATCTTGGCATGGGTGCGAAACCTCGGCTTTGGCCTCTTTGCCCCTTCAATATCAACGAAGTCCTCAGTCCACGGCGCCGATTGCCACGAAAGTTCATCCAGCTTTCCGTCGATTTGCAGTGGGACCGTAGTAATGCCGCATACGTAACCATTCGGCACGATTCCCTTCATGTGCTCCCAATCACTTTCCTGCCCGGGAGCAACACCGTCGAGGGCAAAGAAAATCGTCGCGATTCGCATTAGCGCGTTGAGAAGGAGAAATGATCGAAAAGTCCGCATTGTGTTAGATCCTGTCTGGGCCAAGAAGTGTCAGCCAGAATGATAATTGATCGGCAGTAGAAAGGCTATCTGGGCATTTTTCCCTTACAGCTTATGGCTCATGCCATCCAGTTCTCGCGACCGCGATCTAGCTTTGCCTTAAGCCAGAGAGCGTTTCCCACAACAGTGATGTCGCTTGCTCCCATCGCAAACGCGGCCCAAAGCGGGCCGCTTTCACCTAACAACCCGAATGCAGCCAGCGGAATCGCTAAAGCGTTGTAAAAGAATGCGAAAAACAGACTCTGCTTGATGGTTCTGAGCGTTGCGCGAGACAACTGAATCAGCTCGGGTACTGCATTGACTCGATCGCCCGGGATCACAACTGCGGCTGCTTCGATGGCGACATTGGTTCCTGACGCCAATGCAACCCCCAGTCCTGACGCGGCCAAGGCTGCAGCGTCGTTAAGACCGTCTCCCACCATGATGACATCGCTTCCTAACGACTGAATGTGTGCTGCCTTCGATTCTGGCGTCGCGCCGTAGAAGACATTTTGCGATTCAAGCCCAAGTTCCCTGGCGACCGTTTGGGCTGTCTCTTTTTTGTCTCCTGATAGCATCGAAACGATGATCCCAGATTGTTTCAAAGCACCAAGAGCTTGTTTTGCATCCTCCCTGAGTCGATCCGTGAGTGTCAAAGTCCCAATACAAAGTCCATCCACTAAAACTTGAGACGTTGCATTCTCATCGCGATCCACAAGGACGATTCGGCCATCCACTTCGCCTTGCACACCGCGTCCTGGAATGGAAAGGAAGCTAGATACCGGTAAAAGAGGAAGGCCGCGGGCAATGGCTTCCTTAACAATGGCTTTCCCGATTGGATGCTCGCTTGGTGCTTCGACCGATGCTGCCAACTGCAACAGTACCTCCCGAGTGTAGCCAATGTTAGCGGAAATCGTTGTCATGACTGGTTTGCCTGTCGTGAGGGTACCTGTCTTGTCAAAAACGATCCTGCTTGCTCGTCCGATTCGTTCTAATGCTTCCGCGTTTCGGATTAGGATTCCTCGTTGGCTAGCGGCACCCGTCCCCACCATGACCGCCATTGGTGTTGCCAATCCCAAAGCACATGGGCAGGAAATTATCAGCACGGTAACGGCAGCGATAATCCCTTTAGAAAAATCGCCAGCGAGCCACCAACCGATCAGGGTCAACGCAGCAATGAAGAGTACGGTCGGTACGAAAACCGATGACACTTGATCCGCAAGCCGTTGGATGGGCGCGCGGCTGGTTTGGGCTTTTTGGACGAGTTGAGCAATCCTAGAAACGGTGGTGTGACGGCCATCGACGGTAGTCTCGATGATCAGTCGTCCCGTCGTGTTCATGGACCCTGCAACCACAGTTTCTCCTGGCCTTTTCTCGACTGGGATCGACTCTCCGGTGACGATTGATTGATCGACCGCCGACTCGCCTTCGACAACAAATCCATCGACGGCTATCCGGCCGCCCGGTCGAACGATCAGTTTCCATCCCACCTGGACCTCGGCGCTTGATACGATTCGGGTCGAACCATCCTTGTTCAAGATTTCACTTGTCTCAGGTTGTAACCGCAGCAGTTCGCGAACGGAACTACTGGCCTTGGCGCTCGCGCGCGCTTCGAACCAGTGTCCGAGGCTGACGATTCCTAAGAGCCCGGAAGCCTCGGCAAAATAAGTCGGCAGTTCTAGATTCAAGAGCATGACCACGGTGGAGTAGACAAAGGCTGTGGTCGCACCGATGGAAATCAGGGTATCCATGTTTGTCGTTCCACGGACCGCAGCCTTCCAAGCCGATTTGTAGAATTCGAGACCGGCAAACAGGATAATCACCAACGCCCCAGCGAACATGGTCCAGGGCATCCATGGGCCGTGCCAGTGCATAGCGGTTGCGGTCCAGTGAAGCGTCTCCAAGGGAGCCCAGAGCCCAATTCCGACGATCGCTCTAGTGCGCCAGGTCCGTTCATTCGATTGTTGCTGTCGTTCAATATCGCTTTGATCGTTTCCAGTCTCATTTGGCGGAATCCATTCCGCTTGGAAGCCCCGTCCCTCCACCGTCGCGATCAGAGCAGCGGGTTGTAGCTCGCCACCAACGACTTCTGCAACGCCGGACGCAAAACTCACACTGGCAGAAGAAACATCGGTACGAGCCTCAAGAGCGCGTTGAATTCCTGCCGCGCATCCTGTGCAGGTCATTCCCGTGATTCGAAGACGCAATCCGCCGGGTTTCGATGGAATCGACGAAGAAACGTTCTCGTTTTCCGGCGTGGACATGATTGGCGACTCGATCAAGCTGCACCCTTTGGTGAAATGGAGTAGAAATTAAGTACGTTGTATCATCTGTGCGATTAGCCTGTCTCGAAGAACGACTCCGACCAATTGCCCCGAAGGATTCACAATGCGACCGAGTTTGGTGTCTTGAGATACCATTTTATTTAGGACTGCAATTTGGCCAGCGGTTTCTTCGAACGTAGAAACGGCTCGAAGCTTTGGCCGATCTACGGCGTAAAGTAAATCGGTCGCTTCGTAGTAGCCAACCAGCCGCTTGTCTCTCGAGTGCAAAACCGGCAGGATTGGCTGATTCGACTTGAGCATGACTTGCTTGGCTTCCTCCATTGGAAGATCAATCTGCACACTACGCAGCCCTCGCAAGGGCATGCAGTATCGGGATATCGGGTCGCTCCCGTAAGCAAACATGTTTTGAACAAGGTCCCTCTGTACAGACTCCAGTAAGCCAGCTTGTTCGCCTTCTTCGAGAACTTGTCGTAACTCCCGACGCGCCAGGGCTGGTCTTATCTTGAGCGGCTCCTCACCTAAAATATGTTGCAACCATCGGCTGAGGAAGTAGAGTGCCCAAGTAAGTGGCAAAGCTACAACAGTCAGCGCGAACAAAGGCCAACCCGCTTTCCGAAGTAGTCGATTCGGCATTTGATGGAACAGACTCTTCGGCAATAATTCACAGAAAATAAACAAGATCGGTGTCGTTAGGATGCTCACAATAACATTGATTCGAGCGTCGTCGTAACCGACGATTTCGACAACGAGCCAAGCAACCCCCACCGGCACAGAGTAGTTCGCGACGGTATTTCCAACCAGCAACGTCGAAACGAACAATCCAGGATGATTAGTTAGCCACAATAATCCGCGCGCAACCCGTGAACCATCGACGGCGTCGAGCACCAAACGAACCCTTGGGACACGATATAGGCCCGTTTCGACTCCGCTACAAAACGCGCTGAGCATGCACGCGCACACCAAGACTATTATCGCGATGGTCATTCGATCCCCCCCGATTCATCTTCTGAAATATCGATTTCAGAACTTGTTATCTGCACATACATCTCGCCTCGGCGGGGAACCTCAGTGACCTGAAGGGTAAACGTACCCCAGGCCACTCGGTCTCCTACCTCGGCCAGTCGTCTCAATTGGCTTTGCAGGACTCCGGCAATGGTCGCATCGCGCGTCTCAGGCAGCTTGATTCCGAGCGATCGTTCCAATTGCTTGATTCGCGTAGCTCCGGTCACCTCCCATTTCGCCTCTCCTGTTTTCGCAAATAATGGACGGCCCATGGTATTGATCGCATTGGATGGGCTCGCAAAAATCGCCTCGATAATGTCTTCGAAGAAAAGCACTCCAATCGTGTCGCCTCGTTCATTGACAACAATTGCAACCTTCAGATCCAATTTCAGTAATTCCTGTAGTACGTTGGCCAAATTCGCGCACCACGGGATGTAGTGTGCGTGTTGCGAAGTTGGAAGAGTTTTTTGTCCAATCGCCAGACGAAGTTGCTCAATAGTGGTGGTTGCAGTCACTTCGTTATCGACAGGGGATAAAATTAAGGCGATTCGCCGTTTGCTTTCGTCCGCCCATTCTTGCCCCTGTTCCGAAATCCACTCTTCGATTTGTTGACTCGAGGAGGGTAGAGAAATCGAAGCGAATTGGCTCTTCGGATGCATCCATTCCTGAGCTTGAATATTGGAAAGTTGCAGCGTATTCTGCAAAATCCCCTTTTCTAAATCGATCATTTTGGAATCGGTTTCGCTTAGCTCGATCGCACGTTCAAGATCGGATGTATCGAGCACCGACTCCGGTATCAATCCGGGCCAAATCAGTCGACGACAAATATCGTTTATGGTGTGCATGGCTTTTCCAACTGGGAGGACAGCACGCATAATCCCCAGCATCGGCACCGAAATGAAGCGACAAATTTTTAGCGGGGCAAGGACACCAACGCTTTTGGGCAAAAGCTCACCGAAAAGAATAACACTGGCCACCGTCACAAACGCAATCAAGAACGACCAACCTGGACCAATATCAGGTCCAGCAAGCGATGTCGACAAAACGTTGGCGCAGGCGAAGAAAGTAATGTTGATGGCGAGATTGCACAAAAGTATGCATGTCAAAAGGTGCGATGCATTACTTAGCAAAACTACGATCGCTCGATCCGACCTTCGCGAAGGATCCAGTTTTAGACGTTGGGCTGAAGTGAGGGAAAACAACGCAGCTTCGCTGGCCGAGAAAAGTGCCGAAAGAAAAAGCATCCCAATCAACGCTGCCGGCACAAATAACCATGCCAACGAGTTAATTGGGTTGATGGCTAGACCTAACGGCACACTCGGACTCCTTTACTCGGCATCGGCTAGATGTCATTCTTCATCGGCCGTTCTCGATCTTCCAAAGGCAAAGTCAAACTCGCTCAACGCCGGGACCATCATAGCAGCAGTTGCGAACGCGTACGAAAGAGACACCACACTAAAAACTGCCAATTCCTGATCGCGAAGAATAAAACTAGTGATCGCGAAAAAAGTCAAAAACGGCAGTAGGAAAGAACTAATCGTGATCGCAGGGGACGGATTTCGGCTACCTAATGCTAGATAAAGCCCGATTCCACCCCCCAATATGATGAACAAGAAAGGGGCTAACTGCCTACCGAAGGAACCGCGAAACATGAGCATGATGAGCATGCAAGTTGCAACCCCTAGAAACAGAAAAAATACCGTTCCTAGGCTCGTGCCAATCGCGGCTCGGCTTTGAGAATAGATCATTCCGCAATGGATACCCAGCATGGTCACGAATAGGTCCATCACAATCAAGGTGATCAAGGTGAAACCCAAATTCTCGCTGGTCATTGCCGATTGAGCCCAAAGGTACACACATAGAAGTAGCGGTGCCACGACCATCTCTTTTGTCACATACAAAACTCCGAAAATTTTTCCGAACAAGAATTCACGCGGACTGATCTCGGTAACCAAGAGCAAATCTAATGCACCTCCATCTCGTTCATTCGTAATCGAGTTCACAGCCAACGCATTGATAATGATGAGCGACAGAACGAAGAACGGAGCAAGCAAAGACACTGTGGTGGGAACCAACTCATCCCGGTAGGTGGTTTCCTGCAACGCCAAACCATTCAGAACAAACTGGCGAATGCCAAAAGCAACCATCAATCCAAATGCTAAGTAGGCAAGTCGAATTAATAGAACCTTGCGTCCATAAGCCCAGGTTCTCATTTCCCGCCAAAGCACAGGATTGTTCCAAACCTTGCGCGGCGTACGACTTTTCCAAGCCTTAACTTGGCGTTGCGATTTTCCCGATTTGACTAGGCCATCCAAGGTCGTGTCGGCTGCGTTCGTTTTGTGTGGTTCGATCTCGGATTCCTCTGAATCAAACTTGCCGCCGCGTTGTTCGCGTGACGGGTTCCATATTCGAAGCATGCGAATAGAAAGAAAAGTCAAAGCCAAGGCTATTCCAAGTAAGACCATGCCCGAAAGCATTGCGTTTCCCCCTGGAAGCCCGAACGGCACGACACTTTCAGAGGCGATGGGTTGTGTTACATCCATGATGGCGCGAATGGGGCTAAACAATTTGGCAATCTTGGAAGGCAGAAAGCCGACTGTACCGCTCGCCATAACTTCGCAAATTGCAAGCCATAACGCGATAACTAGCATGGTGACGGTAATCGACTGAAAGGTCTTTTCACGCCAAAAGGCAATCGTTGCGCCAAGCGTCGCACTTGCCACCAATGCGCAAAAAGTTACCCACGAGCACGCAAGAACTTGTTCCATGCTGACTCCGCCAAGTAGGGTCACCGAAAAAACAATTGGCAGAGAAGCAAGAAATGCATTCATCGTCGTTAGCAAACCCGCGCCGATCTTGCCAATAACCATTTCCGAATTCGAAAGAGATGTCATCAACAAGAGAATCAGAGTTTGTTTGTCTTTTTCTTGGCTGACGGCGATGGTTCCTGCCAAAGCTGCCATGAACAGCAAGACGATAAGCTGAAACGGTGCCACGAGCTGAAAAATAAGAACGCCAAAACGAGCCAGATCACCAGGGTTTTGGACGGGTTGAATTCCTGCCAACAGCAGCCATGTCGTACATATGATCCCGAAGAGCATCATCGCAAACACGACGCGGCTCACAAAATGCCTGCCTCGGCGAGGTAAAGTAGCTATTTCACGTTGGAATATGGGACCGATCATTTGCCCGAGTTTAATGCGGATTCCTTTCGCTGACCATTAGCCGCCCTTCTCTTAAGGGAAAATCGCAAATTGGAGCGAGGAATTCTAAGGTGGTTCTGGATTTGATGCAGAGGACGGTACATACGTGCCGAGAAGCAGTAAAGTTGTAAAGTTTTGCCCTGTTCGCTAAAAATGCGAAATGGGCAGCAAATTGGGAAGGTTAAAAAGATGAGTTATCTGCAACACTGGAAATTGTCTCGTTCCCCTTTCTTCGTCGGCCCGAATGGCCGCGGCATTTTCACTGGCGGGACCATCGAAGAAGCCCTGGCTCGAAGTGATTTCCTCGTTTCTCAAGAAAAGCGACTCGGACTGGTAATTGGGCCACCGGGGGTTGGGAAATCAACTTTATTGAACCACTTTTGCAAAATTCGAAACTCAAAAAACCCTCGTGAAAACCTTGCCTTAGTTGATTTGCGGTGTGCCGAGGGGGAGACGGTGCCCCACCGAATTTTGAGAGGTTTCTCACTACACTCGGATTACCAAACCTCAACGCAAAATGGTTGGTTGAGAATCTACGATCATTTGTTCGCAGAATCGGCCATCGGACACCGAACCATTCTTCTTCTGGACAACGGACACGACCTCAACGACGACGTTTACCAAGCAATTTCACAACTTTGGAGTTCCCCCATCCGTTGGAGCATGTTGATGAGCCTGGATGACGATTCCATCGTAAACCTACCAAGATGGATCCTTGATCAATGCGATTTGAAAATTGACCTACCAAGTTGGGATCTGGGTCAAACAGCCGACTACTTCGAATTCGCTTTGCGTCAGGTTGGGGGACAGGTCGACATATTCAACGGCCAAGCAATAACGCGAATTCAAGAACTAAGCGACGGAATTCCGAGAAAAATCGCTCAAATCTCGGAATTAACGCTAGTCGCGGGCGCGGTTCGCAGATCCGAAATGGTGACTTCGGAACTTGTAGATCAAGTCTGCGACGAGTTTACAGTCTCGGTCGGCGGGAAATTCCTGACAAACTTCGAGGGTCAGCGATTGAATGCTGGTTAATTCGAGCAAGAATTGGAGTATGTCCAATCGAACGCAATGGAGTTGCAAATCGCAGTAGGTGGCGATTGTGGGACTTGGGTTAACCAGAGACAGGAGCAAGGCAGAGCCGTCCTCGTAAGTGAACTTTCCTTTATTGCGAGTTGTCGGTATTGTCTTGGAAGAAATTCTTGAACGGTAATCAGCGTTCGAGACTACGAATAGGGCGTCCGCCAACTATGACTACAAAAACCACTCAAATCTTCACGATCGAACAGGCGAGAGCTATGCTTCCGCTCCTGCGTCTCATTGTGACTGATATTTCTCTATCGCATCGTGAGCTAACGGAACGAAAGTCCAATCTACGCAGACTTTTAAGACGCAACGAAGGCAAGGCTCGCTTCCAAGTTTACGACGCAGAGATTGCGGAAATACAAGAAGATCTCAAAAACGAGTCCGCCCATCTCGATGAGTACGTGAGTGAGCTTGAACAACTGGGCGTGGTCTTGCGATCGGCTCATGATGGCATCGTTGACTTCCCCACCATGGTAGACGATATGCCTGCGTATTACACTTGGCAGATGGAACAGCAAGACATTGTTGACTTTCATCGCGCCGATGAATCCACCGCCGATCGCAAGCCTATTTACGAGTAGAGATGGCTGTTTTTAGGCTAGTCGTTGGCAAGACAAAAGCATTGCCTTGTCAATGATCGATGGGCTCGTTGTTGTTGTTGCCAACCGTTCCTTCCGTAACCAAGTACGCTTTGTTTTCGTGATCAAGCGTCATTGCCGAGACCATGTCTGAATTTCCCAGGAAGACAGGTTTCAGCCAGGAGTTATCAGAGTACTTACACCGGATCGTAACCGTAACTGTGGACGTCGATGTCGTAAACGCGGCCGGAGTAACCGTGATTGTCGCGTTGCGAACACCAGTTGCCGTTAGGATTTGCGTGGCCTTGGCTACAACCTGACTCGGAGTCTTTCCAGGTACAATCCCAATACGGGCGGCCTCATAAGCGGCCTGCTCGATCGAATGGCGTGCGTACATGAAACGGGCAAACTCAAAGCCCGATAAGAGGACCATAAAGAATAGACCGCTGCAAATAGCGAATTCGACCGTAAAGGCACCTATCCGGCGTCTGCGAATTCGAAATCTTTTTCGAAGCTGGTTGCGTGCTGGAACGGTTCTCATGATTTACTCAGTCAGCATATTTGGAAGTGTCGTTGCGATCGTGCGAAATGCCGTTTCCAGTGATGCTGCATCTGGGGCGACATAACATTGCCCACCGCCCGCCTGAGCCACTCGCTGCATTAATGCGACGTCAGCCTGGGCGCTGAATGCGATCGTATGGATTCGAATATTCATCTCGCGTGCGATGGTTGCAAGCACCACCGGATCGTCTCCTTGGGTGAGAACGCCGTCGGTCAAGAGAACAATACTCTTGCAGGATGTCACTCGGGATAGGTTGGGGTCGGTCAGTGCATTTACGCCTTCTCGCAACCCGGCCGCGATGTTGGTGTTTCCAATGAGCGGTTGGTTGGCCAATAGATTCAGCTTTTGTTTTAGAGTGGTGTAGTCGGTAGTCAAGGGTTGGTCGATGGAAGCTACCACGGAAGTCCAAATCCCGAAGGTGAAATTGCTCGAGTAGGAAGCAAGAGACACTCTTGTCTTGATCGGTGCTTCATTGAGAACATTGGCGAAAACGTTGACAGCGGACGTGAGGGACGCCCAACGACTAAGGGTCGCGTGCGGCAATTGGAAATAGTTTTGAATCGGGGATTTGCCCGCAAGAGCCCCTGGATATGCGAACGGCGTTGAACCCAACGTCCACGCCATGGAGCCGGATCGATCAACGACCAAGCAGACATCCATATCGATGCGTGTGGAGACAGCCGATTGATCCGAGGTAAAGGTTGTCACACCCATCATCTGAGGAAGCAGTATGGTTGGAATACCTCCACCCTGCATTCTGCTCAATTTGGAATTGACTCGCACGGAATTAGTGACAACACTCGAGTTTGAACCGGATTGACTAAAGGAATACGAGCCATTGGTGTTTCCCGTCGATGTACCTATTTCGATATCGCTATCGTCCAAAACAACCGAACGCCCAGCAACACGATGCAAAGCCGCGATGGTTCTAGCTGATTGCCTTGCTTGCGCCGGCGATTGGGATTGACCTAAAGTCACCAGTGCGGCTTTCGCGGCAGCGTCCGTTGCTAGTCTTTGCTCTGTCCGGACCAATTCCATGTACGCGATGTTGATACTCAAACCTGCCAACGCAACCAAAGTAAAAAAGGCAGCACCTGCGAGTATGAGGATCGATCCCCGGCGCGACCGAAATCGGGAAACGGAATTCCTATTTTGTCTTAAGTTTGTTGTCCTATTTCGATAATTTTGTACTGTCATCAAAATATCCTTTATTCCCGAAGCATGTAGGCATCGACGGTAATTGTTCCTTGATCTTGGAGCACAAATCGCGTTGGCGAATTGGATGCCCAAGGCACTTCGACTCGAATTCGAACTTGCGTGCCTGTGGATTGCGAAAGTAAATCGTTTGGCGTGATTGTTACAGTCGCACCATTCACTCGGCGCTGTGTGAGCATGGTTTGACATCGAACTGCGACATCGACATTGCTGCTCGTTGTGCGCGCGGCCATTCTCGCCCCCTCGTACGCTACGATCACCGCCGATTGCCGTAGGAAAATCCTCTGACAGACTTCGATCGTTCCCAAAACGAGAATAAGTATTACAGGCAACACGAATGCCAACTCGACGGAGGCCAAGCCGCTTCGATCGCCAGCACGGTCTTTTCTATTGTTTACTTCGGATGGAGTATTCATAACGTGGATTTCATGGATGCGATTGCGTTTGAAGCACGAACGCTACTGAGGCAAACTTGATGGGTCGTCGGACAGAGAAGTTGCGTTCACCATTCCGATGTCGACCACAAATAGCGCATCGTTGAAGTCCAAGTCACCGCCGCCGACAATGTCTTCGAATCCAACAAGCACGTACGGAGAATTAGGCATTACGAAGGCTACGACATGCTGGATACCGTCACCATTCTTACTGATGTCGTTCCACAACCACGCGAGGTTGCGGTTTGTCTGCCCTGAATCTCTCCACTTGTTGAAAGCATCCGAAATCAAGAAAAAGTCCAATTGCCAACCGTTGCCTCCCGTGCCGATCTCAACAAAGTCCCCTTTGCGGATCGGCTCGTTGACGGTTCTAGATCCGGATCCGATCGATGCGTTTGGAAAAATAACCTTTGGCGATCCAGGAGTTGAGCTACCTGCGGGCGTGAAAGCAAATCCAAGTGTATTGCGGTATCCAGCCCCCTCAGCCAAAAAGTACACGCGAATCGTTTCAGGGCATTCTTGCCGAAGAAACAGCTTCGACGAGTCCAAACGAAAGCCGCTGGCGTTCGTGAAAACAACCCTCTCAGCCAGATTATCGTTGATGATCGTTTGGAACTTGGGGAGCCATTGACTATTGAATGTCGACGCTCTCGCATCGGACCCCGTGACTTGGACATTACCAACGACCGGCAGATTCAAAGGTACAGGAGTTGCTTGTGGGCTAGCAGGAGTACCGGCCTGCGCTGCCGCATTAATCCCCAAAATCGCAAATCCGAGAGTCAATACTTTGCAAAGCGTTAATTTCATCTCAGCACCTCGTAAAACAAGTTCAAAGTTCAATCAGGCAACGTATTAGAAATCCCAATCAGACGTTACTTTCTGAACTGTAGCTTTTTTTTCTCTCGCAAGCTGGAATTGTTGAAAAGCCTTTTTTTCGGTTGGAAAACACAAAATCCCTGGTTTTACAAGCATGTGTGACGGTTTTTCAGATGGATGCATTACTGCTATTCGCAAGAAACACAATGCCGCGACGACAAATACCTATGTCCATTCGGCGTTGGGGTTGGAGAACCAAACTGAGCGACTTTTGCCTGAATCTTGGTATTGACGCAACGCGGCGTTTTTATCTATCGATGGAGCTGGCCTAGGAGGGCCAGACAGACCCAATCACCTAATGGAAACGGACTTCAAACCATGAAAAAATTGACTTGGCTACCGCTCGCCGCGGGAGTATTGCTGGCTTCGGGATGCGGAAAAAATGCGGACATCGCTAGCACCGATCCAGCATCAGCCTCAAAAACTGCAAAAATCAATAATGGATCTGAACTAACAACTCCAAGCGACCCAAAAGAAGTAGTGCGACTCTTTTTGGATAGCATGCGACAAGGCAACGGAGCTCAGTTATCGTCGTTGCTCTCTTCACTCGCTCGCGAAGAAATAAAACGCAAACAACTCGAGATCGCTCCACTTGGTTCGCCGATGGCAACTTTTCAAATTATCGAAGCTGCTGAGCAAGATGGCGGTATGCTCGTTTCCAGCACATGGACTGAGCCAGAACAAGCCGGCCAGCCCGCGACAGAACTAGAGGTCGTATGGGAATTGCGCAAGGAAACAGAAGGCTGGCGTATATGTGGAATGGCTGTTGACCCGAAAAACGGCGACGACGTACAAATCGTGGATTTTGAAAAACTGGAGCCAGAGCAACCGGCGCCGGATCCGCAACGCGTTGCCACACTTCCAAGTGGTCCATCCGGTTACGTTGCAAATGCAAACATCCCCGCATCTCAAGGCAACCACCCGCAAAACACGACTACTAACCAACCCGTCGGGAATTTTCCGCCGGCGAATAACTACGGTCAGGTTCCTTCCAGCAACCTTCCACCAGCAAGCAACCTTCCGCCGTCCAATGGATACCAGTCAGGCGGTCTTCCTCCCTCGAATTTTCCAAATAACCAACCTGCCAATGGATTACCGCAAACAAATGGTCAGTTTGGAAACCAGAATCAACCCCCTCCGATTGTTCAAGGGAATTTTGCGTTCCCTCCAGCCGCTAATTCATTGCCTCCAACCGGTCAACCCAATCAGATCCGACGGTAGTTTACGTTCGGAAAACTAAAGAAACAGACGAAACGAAAAGTCGGAATGGACACTGGATTAAGTCGGTTTCACGATCCTCAGCCCAAATAATCCCTGAAATCTGTTCTTTCAGAGAACTATTTGGGCTTCTATGTCCAAAGGAAAGCCCTTCATGGCTTGACCTGTTTTGCTAGAATCCTCTATCTTTGGCACCCCGCCAAAGATGTTTTGGCGGTTGACTACTTTTCCACCACATTTTGATTTGAATTTGCTGAGGGGGCACCCTGTTATGGCTTCTATTGAGGAACGAGTGATCGACATCGTTGCAGAACAACTGGGCGTCGAAAAAGACAAGATCGGTCGGGATACACACTTTGTAAACGATCTCGGTGCAGATTCACTGGACACCGTTGAGCTAGTAATGGAGCTTGAGGAAGAGTTCGACATCAGCATCCCAGAAGAGGCTGCAGAAAAAATCCAGCGAGTGGGTGAAGCTGTTGATTACATCGAAAAGCAACAGGCTTAGTCGAATAGCAACAGAGTTGATCTCCCCCTTCCTAGGATCGTTTTCGGACAAAGTATGAAACGTCGTGTCGTCGTGACGGGGCTTGGTTGCGTTACGCCCCTGGCTT
This sequence comes from Pirellula sp., assembly GCA_031374925.1. Lineage (GTDB taxonomy): Bacteria > Planctomycetota > Planctomycetia > Pirellulales > Pirellulaceae > JBKCUI01. Next base: position 48,956 of record JANMHA010000303.1, read on the forward strand.
GTGAAGTCGATCTGCTTTGGCAGTCCGTTTTGGATGGCAAGAGTGGCATTCATCCGCTAACGGTGATCGACACGACGCGTCATAAAGTGCGTTTCGGTGGCGATGTTACGAATTTCGATCCAGGCGTGACAGTTGAGGCAAAGGACGCGAAACGGCTCGATCGTTTTACGTTATTTGCCATGTTTGCTGGCTACCATGCAGTCCGCGACTCCGGATTAGAATTCGCAAAGGAAGATCCATTTCGTTGCGGGGTCATTCTGGGTTCGGGCATCGGTGGTCTCAACGAGATCGAAGAACAGATGTTCAAGTTGTTCAGTCGCGGGCCAGATCGCGTTAGCCCGTTCACCATCCCAAAGATGATGCTCAACGCAGCTGGGGGAAACCTTGCGATCCAGTACGGTCTGAAAGGCCCGAATTTTGCCGTTGCGACCGCTTGTGCAAGCAGCAATAACGCTATGGGGGACGCGTTGAAGGCA
>JANMHA010000090.1:0-6886 GCA_031374925.1 Pirellula sp.
GGTGCTCGACGGCGGTCTGACCGAACAAGGCCGCCCGTACTTCGTGATGGAATACGTCAAGGGCATCCCGATCACCGAATACTGTGACTCGCGCCAGCTGAGCGTCCCCGAGCGTCTGCAGTTGTTCGCCCAGGTCTGCCAAGCCGTGCAGCACGCGCATCAGAAGGGGATCATCCATCGCGATTTGAAGCCTTCGAATATTATGGTGGCCCCTTACGACGACAAGCCCGTTCCCAAGGTCATCGACTTTGGCTTGGCCAAGGCGATCCACCAGTCTCTGACCGACAACACCCTGCACACGGCGCATGATATGGTGTTGGGGACGCCGCTTTATATGTCGCCCGAGCAAGCCCAGCTCAACAACATCGACATCGACACCCGCTCAGATATTTATTCCCTGGGTGTGCTGCTCTACGAACTGTTGACCGGGAGCACGCCGCTGGAAAAACAGCGATTCAAGCAAGCGGCCTGGGACGAAATGCGGCGAATGATCCGGGAGGAAGATCCGCCACGGCCGAGTCTGCGTCTGAGTTCCGCTGACACGTTGCCATCGGTGGCTTCCGGCCGGCATACGGAACCCGCGAGGTTGACCAGGCTGGTACGTGGCGAGCTGGACTGGATCGTGATGAAGGCGCTGGAAAAGGACCGCACGCGGCGGTACGAGACTGCCAATGGCTTCGCGGCCGACGTGCTGCGTTACTTGTCCGGAGAGCCGGTCATGGCCGCACCCCCCAGCACGCTGTACCGGTTTCAGAAGTTCGTGCGACGGAATACGGGAAAAGTGATCGCGTCGTGCCTGGTTCTGTTGGCACTCCTGTCGGGGATGGCCGGCACCAGTTGGCAGTGGTCTCGAGCCGAGCGAGCGTTGCTCGCGGAAGCTGATCGGGCCGAAGGCGAGCGGCTGGCCAAGCTGGATGCGGTCGCAAAAACGGAGCAGGCCCTGAAGCGGCTGGCGCAGATCGAGAAAGCCAATAACATCCTCGGCTCGATTTTCGAGAACATGGACCCGAACGAGATCGCAAAGGCGGAACTCCCATTGCAGGCGATCCTGGTCGAGAAACTGGACGAGGCGGTGGCGCAGCTCGAAGGTGAGTCGATCGGCGACCCGCTAGTCGTGGCCGCTATGCAGAACAAGTTCGGCGTTTCGTTGTTGGGCCTGGGGGAACCCGGCAAGGCGATCGTGCTGCTGGAGAAAGCCCGTACCACTTATCAAGCCAAGCTTGGCCCCAACCATCTCGACACGCTCCATGCCATGAACGTCCTCGCTGCGGCGTACCAAAGAGCTGGAAAGCTGGACTTGGCACTACCGCTCCACGAGGAGACGCTGAAGCTCACGAAAGCCTCGCTCGGCCCCGAACATCCCCTAACGCTCACGAGCATGGCCAACCTCGCCTTGACGTATAATGTTGCTGGGAAGCTGGACCTCGCCCTGCCGCTCCACGAGGAGACGCTGAAGCTCACGAAAGCGAAGCATGGCCCTGAACATCCCGCCACGCTGTCGAGGATGAGCAACCTCGCCCGAGCGTACCACGCAGTCGGGAAACGGGACCTGGCACTGCAGCTCTTTGGGGAGTCGCTGAAGCTCCGGAAAGCCACGCTTGGCCCAGAACATCCCGACACGCTCACGAGCATGGACAGTCTCGCCGTGACGTACCTGGGTGCCGGCAAGCTGGACTTGGCACTACCACTGCACGAGGAGACGCTGAAGATCAGGAAAGCCAAGCTCGGCCCCGAACATCCCTGCACGCTCGCCACGATGAGCACCCTTGCCGGGGCGTAGCTGGCTGCCGGGAAGCTGGATTTGGCACTACCGCTGTTTGAGGAGACGCTGAAGATCATGAAAGCCAAGCTCGGCCCCGAACATCCCGGCACGCTCGCCACGATGAGCAACCTTGCCACGGCGTATCGGAATGCTGGGAAGCCAGACCTGGCACTACCGCTCTACGAGGAGACGCTAAGGCTAATGAAAACCAAGCTCGGCACCGAACATCCCGACATGCTCGCCACGATGAACGGCCTTGCGGGGGTATATCAAGCTGCCGGCAAGCTGAACCTGGCCCTGCCGCTCTCCGAAGAGACGCTGAAGCTCACGAAAGCCATGCTAGGCCCCGAACATCCCCAAACGCTCTCGAGTATGAACGGCCTCGCGCAGACGTATAGGGTTGCCAAGAAGCTGGATTTGGCACTACCGCTCTTCGAGGAGACGCTGAAGCTCAGGAAAGCCAAGCTCGGCGCTGAACATCCCGACACGCTCGGCACCATGAACAATCTCGCGGTGGCGTATAAGGCGGCCGGGAAGCTGGACTTGGCCCTGCCGCTCGCCGAGGAGACGCTGAAACTCAATAAAGCGAAGTTCGGCCCGGAACATCCCCAGACACTCACCAGTATGAACGTCCTCGCCGTGGCGTATAAGGCAGCCGGGAAGCTGGACCTGGCCCTGCCACTCTCCGAGGAGACGCTGAAGCTCCGGAAAGCCAAGCTCGGCCCCGATCATCCTGAGACGCTTACCGCCATGAACAATCTCGCCCAGGTGTACAAGGATGCCAAGAAGCTGGACCTGGCCCTACCGCTCCTAGAAGAGTCGCTGAAGCTCACGAAAGGCAAGCTTGGACCCGAACATCCCCAAACGCTGACGATCATGGGCAACCTCGCAGGGGCGTATAAAGCTGCTGGAAAGCTGGACTTGGCCCTGCCATTTTACGAGGAGAAGCTGAAGCTCAGGAAAGGCACGCTCGGCCTCGATCATCCCGACACGCTCAAAAGCATGGGCATTCTCGTCGCAGCGTATTGCGAGGCAAGCCAGGGTGAAAAAGCGGCGGAGACACTCAGGGAATTTGTCGCTTGCCGGGGACAGCGAGCCAACCCGGACGATCCGCAATTCGCGTTACTGCTGGTCGAGGCCTCGACTGAATTTTTGAAATGCCGGCAGTACACCGCAGCCGAGGAGATGCTGCGCAACTGCCTGGCGATCCGCGAGAAAACGCAGCCCGACGACTGGCGAACATTCAACACCCAGTCAATGCTCGGCGAGGCGCTGCTGGGCCAAAAAAAGTACGCCGAATCCGAACCGCTGCTACTGGACGGCTACGAGGGGCTGAAGCAACGCGAGACGACGATCCCGCCGGAGTGGATCAACATCCGCCTTCGCGCGGCTCTTGAACGGCTCGTGCAACTCTACACCGACTGGCACGCCGCCGAACCAGAGCAAGGTTACGACGCCAAAACCACCGAGTGGCAAACGAAACTGAATGACTTCAAGGCTTCTTCCATAACCGAAACTCCACCACCACGGGAGTAACGTCGAATAAGTAGTGACCAGCCTGTGGATATTGGCATCGATTGGGAAACGACCAAGCTGCCGGGGACTTCCCTCCAAGACGCTTCTGCGACTTCCACAAGGTTGTGCCTAGCTGCTAGTTTGCCGAATTCGGCTGGATTCATCGATAGCTCATCCACTGTGGAAAGCGTCGGCACCCGCTGGATCGGATAAACTAGGGCGCCTTGCGGACTGGTCCACGGTGGACGGCACCCCAACAATTCATGCCCATGACGGGCTTATCAAAGAATTGCAGCAAAGTGGCTGGTGGGCCGCTCTGACTTGTGCCGTGGCAATTCTTGGACTAACTGAAGTTGGTCGTTAGGTGAATAACAAAAGGCGACTTGAATGCTACAAGATTCAACATCCAAGCTTAAGAGCTTACACGTAACTACGGTCAGCGTGCCGATGCAACACCCACATCAGACCGCCAGTGGGACTGTTTCTGAATCCCCCCTGGTACTAACTGATGCCATCACCGACGACGGCATTGTCGGTCATAGTATGATATTCACTTACACGCCCACAGCACTCAAGCCCACCGCAGAACTTATTCGCAACATGGAGGCACTAGTAAAGGGTGACCCGTTAGTACCAGCCGACATCGAACAAAAACTACACAAACGCTTTCGTTTGCTCGGCACTCAAGGGCTTATAGGCATGGCGATCTCTGCAATTGACATGGCGATTTGGGATGCCCTCGCACGCAGTCACTGTACATCTCTTGTGCGTCTACTCGGTGGCATCGAAAAGCCAATCCCTGCATATGGCGCGGTGGGATATGATGGCGTCACTGGCTCTGCCAAGATCGCCGAGGAGTGGGCTAAGCGAGGCTTTTCCGGTATAAAAGCCAAGATCGGTTATCCCACCGTGCAGGAAGATGTCGAAGTTATTCGGGCCATACGTAGTGCGGTCGGAAGTAGCGTTGCAATGATGGTTGACTACAATCAGTGCCTCACACCGAGTGAAGCTGTGCAGCGTCTGCGCTTGTTGGACGACGAAGGTCTCACCTGGGTAGAAGAGCCGACGCTTGCTCATGACTATGCTGGACATGCTTTTATAGCCAGGGAGACGAAGACTCCCATCCAGTGCGGAGAAAACTGGTGGGGAACTCTCGATATGCAGCATGCAATCGATGCGCAGGCATCAGATTTCATGATGCCCGATGTAATGAAAATTGGTGGAGTCACGGGTTGGCTACGCGCAGCAGCACTTGCACAGACACGTGGAATCCCTATATCCAACCACCTTTGGCCGGAGATCAGTGCCCAGTTGCTGTGTCTAACACCCACGGCGCACTGGCTCGAATATGCGGATTGGTGGAATCCTATCCTGAGTGAGCCGCTGCAAATCAACAAAGGAATGGCCATTGTAGGCAGTACAGTCGGAACGGGTGTATCTTGGGATGAAGCTGCTGTGTCGCGATTCTCTGTGTAGTCCACCATCGACTGCATCCGCAAAGTGGCCAAGGGGGACTTCCAAGGGGGACTTCCAAGGGGTCAGACTTGGGGGACTTCGTTGGGGTCAGACTTGGGATTCGGGATTGCGTAGGCAGACGTTGCAAGTTACAGGGCGAACGTATGACCGACAAAAACGACGCCATCATACTACGTCCAGGGGGGCCACCACGGGCGAGCTCAAACCAGTCGACACGCCCTCCGAAACCCAACGCCGCCAACTCGCACCGGTTTGACACGCCGGAGCATCGGTGTTTCATCGGCTCCCAGCCTTACATTCGCCTCCAAGTAGCTCAGATGCCCAGTCAACCGCCAGATGGGGTACATTAAGAATGTCGTTTCCGGCGATGCGCCGATGAATTACTAGTTACTTGCTGGAGAATGAAGGAACATCGCAATGGGACTTGATACCGTCGAACTCGTAATGGAAATCGAAGAGGCGTTCGACATTTCGATCCCAGACGATCGCGCTAGCAAGATGCTAACCGTCGGCGACGTCTACAACTTCATTCTCGAAAAGACTGCTGACTCAACTTTGAAATCTAGCACTTGCTTGACCGCAGCCGCATTTTATGAATTGCGGCGACATGTGCGCTCCCTCGGTTTGTCTCATTCGTCGATTCGTCCCAAAACGCAATTGGATCGAGTAATCCCGTTGATTGGACGACGGGCCTATTGGCAAGCTCTTAGCTCCCGAATGGATTTGCGCTTCCCACGTCTGGGAAGACCGTCGTGGCTTGCCCTTCTCAATTGTATGCTTGTCGCAATCGGAGTATCTGCTGCCTTTCTCGGTTTCGCCCAACAGAGTGTGGTAGCCGGAATTTTCGCCGCCGCGATGTGTGGCGTCGGTAGCTCAGTCATATTAATGTTTTTGACCCAATCTTTCGCAATTTATCCTGCGTCAACATGCTCGACAATTCGTGATCTCGTGACAAACCTTGTCGCAATTAACTACAACACTCTTGCTACTCGTTACTCGACTCGCAACCCAACCGACGTTTGGAATGCACTACAATTAATCGTCGCCGAACAACTTGGAGTTGATCGAAGTGCAGTGGCGCCTCATGCACGATTCGTCCAAGACCTTGGCGCCGACTAACGAGGCACGTAACATATAAAGGACTAGGTTCTGCGCCGTCGTTCTAGGGACGTACGCAAGCTGGACTGCGGTCGCTTGCCCGATCTCGAACCTATTGCCGAAGAACGCAATGCCCCCAAAAATCGACATGTCTAACAGCGCTGACAATAGTAAGGTCGTCGCGAGGGATCTTGCTTTTTCGGACTGTATTGCAGAAGGGGTACATTTCGACTTTGCGCAACTGACTCGAACAGTCTTCTCTCGCTGCGATATGTACTGGGCATCTTTCTTTCTAGCTCGATTGGAAGACGTTACTTTTGATCGCTGCGACCTACGCGGTTCGGACTTCAAAAACGCAATACTTGCGAATTGCCGTTTTCTGAACTGCGATCTCGGTACGGACGCGATTGGCGGAAAAACTCAGTTTGATGGAACAGATCTGTCGACTGTCGAATTCGACAACTGCCGTGGTCGCTGAGGTTAGTACTCGTGTTTTTGTGTGTACACACCGACGGGATTTCGCCGGAGCCCTGCGAAGACCACCTAGAGTGTTGGTTCCGTACTTGGAAGCAAGTTTGGGTCAGGAATGCAAAAAAACTTAGGTGAGTTTGCCTAACCTCAACTCGCTCCGGTTTGGCACGCCGGGTTGGGTGACCGGTGCTAGATAATCAACCACACGCCCTCCTGTGTATTGAAGCGACTTCCCGTAGAATTTCGCTCAGCTCATAGGAATTCTTAGAAGAGATCAACGTGCGACGCTTACACCTTTTCGAATTCGAAGATCAACCGTGGTTCCCAGCGACAATTCGCGATTGCATGACGGATTACCTCAGCCATGTGGTCAACCTATTCAATTTTTATGAGTCCATTGTCCCGATTCTAGAGAAGGGCGTAAACAAGAGCCACTGTTGCAAAATCATCGACATGGGCACTGGCGCTGGCGGGGGTTGGCCTAAACTGGCGCATTTGCTCGTTCAGAGGCTTCCGTCGCTGCAAATTGTATGCACCGATTTCTACCCTAATTACAGAGCGCTA
>JANMHA010000119.1:0-8250 GCA_031374925.1 Pirellula sp.
GTCCTGATAGAGCTGATAGCTCAGCACCGCGACCACCACGACGAGTGCGCCGACGGCGAGATAGAGCATGTTGCTGCGTGACATGGTTTGCCCCTTTTGTCCCGGCGCGATGGTAGCGAGCCCGCGGCGGTTTGGCCAAGGCCCTGCGTGACGCTATAATGCGCCGCCAGAATTCGACCCGGAACGGTGTCATGGCCACCAAGACCGTCGAAAAACCGCTCACCAAGGTCAAGCCCAAGACCACGCCCAAGACGACGCCGAAGACGGCGCGGCCGCCGCTCTACAAGGTCATCCTGCTCAACGACGACTTCACGCCGCGTGACTTTGTCGTAATGGTTCTGAAGGCCGTATTCCGGATGAACGAAAGCGAGTCCCTGGGCGTAATGCTGACGGCCCACAAGAAGGGTTCCTGCGTGGTCGCGGTCTATACCAAAGAAGTGGCCGAGACTAAAGCCGACGACGCCACCGAACGTGGACACCAACAGGGTTATCCGCTGAGGTTCACGACGGAGAAGGAAGAGTAGCAGGGGGCGCGGATCAATCCTCTCTTTGTCGCCCTATGTCGTCGAATGTCATTTAATGTCGTAAAGACAATGCCTTAGCATCATGCTATACTCGCCTCACGGCCTGCTTGGCCTGACGGAGGCACAGATGGACGGCGGACATTCCTTGCAGATCACCTACCGCCCGATCGGCGATCTGATCCCCTATGCCTGCAACGCTCGCACGCATGACGAGGCGCAGGTGGCGTTGATTGCGGGCTCGATCCGGGAGTACGGCTTCACGAACCCGGTGCTGGTGGACGGGGCGAATGGCATCATCGCGGGGCATGGTAGGGTCATGGCAGCGCGCAAGCTGGGGCTGGCAGAGGTACCGGTGATCGAGCTTGGCTATCTCTCCGAGGTCCAGAAGCGGGCGCTGGTACTGGCCGACAACAAGCTCAGCGAACGCGCCGGCTGGGACGCCGAAATGCTGGCGCTGGAGGTGGGTGATCTGCAGGTGCTTGGCGTGGACGTGCTGGACCTTGGCTTCACCGGCCGCGAGCTCGACGATCTGCTTCGTGGCGACACCGCGGATCCGCGCGAGGATGAGGTGCCACCACTGCCGGAGGTTCCCTTCAGCCGGATGGGCGATGTCTGGCAGCTCGGGCGCCACCGGCTGATCTGCGGCGATGCCACCGATGCAGGAACGGTCAGCCGGCTCAACGGCACGGTGCATCCGCATCTGATGGTCACCGATCCGCCGTATGGCGTGTCCTACGATCCGGATTGGCGCAACCGAGCGGGCGCTGCAGAGACCAAGCGCACCGGCAAGGTGATGAACGACGATCGGGCCGACTGGCGCGAAGCCTGGGCGCTGTTCCCGGGCGACGTGGCCTATGTCTGGCACGGGGCGCTGCATGCAACGACCGTGGCCGAGAGCCTGATTGCCAACGGCTTTGCCATCCAGTCCCAGATCATCTGGGCCAAGGAGCGGCTGGTGCTGTCGCGCGGCCATTATCACTGGCAGCATGAGCCATGCTGGTATGCCGTGAAGGACAGCGGCAAGGGCCATTGGTCGGGGGATCGCAAGCAGACAACGCTGTGGTCCATTCCCAGCGGCCAGCAGGACAGCGAGACCGTTCATGGCACCCAGAAACCAGTGGAATGCATGCGCCGTCCGATCCTGAACAATTCTTCGCCCGGTCAGGTAGTGTATGAACCCTTCCTCGGATCGGGCACCAGCCTGATTGCCGCCGAAACCACCGGACGCATCTGCCACGCCGTGGAACTGGATCCGGCCTATGTCGATGTCGCGGTGCAGCGCTGGCAGGCGTTTACGGGCAAGGACGCCATTCATGAGGGCAGCGGGCAGACGTTCAACGATGTTCTCCAAATGCGCAAATATGAGGTGACAGCATGATCGGGTGGAAACTGCGGCTCCGGACAAAGTCCGGTTTGACCGCGCTCGCCTGGGCAATCGCGTTCAGAGCCTGCATGGTAGTGTATCTGGGCTGGATTGCCGACCTGCTGATCGGACCGGGTGCCGGCCCGTTCGTCCAGTACATCCTGGCAATCTGCGACGTGTGTCTGGTGGATATCCCGACTTGGCTGTGGGCATGGCTGCGCCGTCTGGGGGCCAGGTTGTCACGGCGCAAAGCGACGGTGCCCGACACCGGTTCGGCGCAATCGCAGACTCCGTTTGTGCCCTCGGACCTCTTGCAGGACCGGCGGGCATGATGGTGCGGTCCACGATGCAGGTGACGCAGGCACAGGCGGCCGAGGTTGAAACTCTGGCGGCGGTGCTGACCTCTGCCCAGATCGCTGATTTCCTCGGGATCGGACGCACGACCTTCTACGCCATTCTCGACCGCGACCGCGATCTGGCCGAACGTTAAGAAAGGGGTCGTGCCCGTGCCGTGGGGGCTGTTGCGCAGAGCCTGATCACCAAGGCCCGGGCCGGCAATGTCACAGCCATGATCTTCTATCTGAAGACGCAGGGCGGCTGGCGGGAAACGTGGAGGTGGCACCGGGACGGCAGGAACCCGGCGAGGCGCTTGATCTGTCCCAACTCAGCGACGAGGTGCTGGAAGGCATCATGGAGCTCGTCGCCAAGGCTACGGCGGAGGAGCGGCGGGCCATCGAACCTGCCCAAAACCAGAGATCAGGCGAATTGCCGGTCCCGCAGGTAAGTGGAGCCGGCAGATGACCGGGTGTCCGCAGGCAGAAGGGACGGGGGGCTTCAGACTCTGGGGCAATCACCTCGGGACCGGCTGGGTCAACCGTCTGAGAGTGCCGCGAATTTGTGGGACCGGTATCCCCGCGTCCTTTCCGGGCCGCGGTGACCCGTGATGCGTGGCCGCAAGCCCAAACCAACGGCCCTGAAGATCGCCCAAGGCAATCCCGGCAAGCGGCCGATCAATGGCTATGAACCCAAGCCCCCGGGCAGCCTGCCAGATTGCCCGCCCCATCTGTCCGAGGTGGCACAAGAGGAATGGCACCGGATCGCCGAGAGCCTGAACAAGATCGGTCTGCTTACGCAGGTCGACCGCACGACGATGGCGGCCTATTGCCAGTGCTATGGCCGCTGGGTCGAGGCGGAACAGAAGCTCAAGGACACGCCGTCAATCCTGCGCATGCCATCGGGCTACATCCAGCAATCCCCCTGGCTGACGATAGCCAACAAGCAATTGGAGCTGATGGTGAAGTACATGGCCGAGCTTGGTCTGACCCCAGCCTCGCGGTCGCGGCTGGCCATTCAGGTCCACAGCGGCCCCAAGCCCTGGGAATACGGTGCCATCACCGAAATCCGGCGGGTGTTCGTCTCGCAGGTTTACTTCGCTGCCGACGGGCCTGTCGTCATCGATGCTGGAGGCTGTGACGACGTGCCTCCGCTTGACGCTTTCGAGGTTTAGGGCAACTCCGCACGATCGGGCGACGAAGGCTCGGCCCTTCGCGCAATTCCGCTACACAACTCAGGCAACCTCACCGTACACAACTGCGCAACGAAGGTTTGGCAGGTGTGGACAGGGGGGGGGCGGGATGGATCGATTTTTGGCTTACGAGCGGGTATCGACAGCGCGTCAGGGGGCGAGCGGGCTCGGGCTGGAGGCACAGCGAAATGCTATTGATGCATTTGCAGAAGCGCGCCGTGCGGACATCCTCGCCCGGTTCACCGAGGTCGAAAGCGGAAAGACTGCGAACCGGCCCCAACTCGTCGCTGCCATCCAGTTGGCCCGGCTGACAGGCGCGACGCTGGTCATCGCCAAGCTGGATCGGCTCTCCCGCAACGCAGCGTTTCTGCTGACCCTTCGCGACAGCGGCGTGCGCTTCCTGGCAGTCGACATGCCGGAAGCGAATGACCTCACCGTGAGCATCATGGCACTGGTGGCCCAAGCCGAGCGTGAGGCGATCTCGCGCAGGACCAAGGAGGCCCTAGCGGTGGCCAAAGCGCGGGGAGTGAAACTCGGCAACCCGAATGGGGCAGAGGCGCTCAGACGGGCCGGGAAGGGCGCTGTGGCGCTGCGTGTCGCGGTCAGCGCCAATGCTGATCGGTTTGCCGAGGAACTTGCGCCGGTGATGCAGGATATCTGGGGTTCCGGGGCAACCAGCCTGAGGGCCACGGCTGAGGCGCTGAACGCGCGTGGTATGCTTACCAGGCGCGGTGGGCGATGGCAGGTATCGAATGTGCGAAATTTAGCGCGAAGGATTGGTCGACAGGGAGAATCCAGAATTCAAAAGACATCACCGGATTCCAGAGATTAGAATTCGGTTGGCCCATCAGAAACCTCTGATAGTCAATTATTCTTGGGCCACCAACCTTTAACACATCGTTACTCAAATGGGCGACGACAAACCAACAAACTCCCAAATGCCGACGCAAACCAAAAGTAGAAAGTGTCGGACGCAACAGAATCAGGGAATCAAATGTCGAAACCTCCAACGGCACTTAGATATGTTGAACGACCCCTCGGGGTTCCCAGTGATCGGCACCCTGGCCGCCATGGCAGGTTTCCACCACTGATTTCGCAGAGTGAAATGTGCATAGCCGATCCCGAATGGCCCGAAGTCAGATTGTGGGAGGTGTTGATAAAAAGACTTCACAGAGTGATTCCGATCAAGATCGTGCGTCGTTAGGGAACGAGGCTGTACCGATGGAATGAGCCGTCCCGTGCGTCACGCGGCTCCGCCGGTTGGTCGCACGCAACGCGAAGCGGCGATCACATATCCTGCGCCATTCACGGAGATTTGAATTTCACGGATTTTCTTTGATGTCCAACTGCATTATCTCATGCAGATTCTTAAACGAAACTGGCTTATCGTCTGCTGCTGTTCTCGTCTGGTCACCAAAGTGGGCATACCTAAATGTGTGCCAATCACAGGATTCAGATTCCTGGTCAACCAAGGCGATACTGCATTCATGGATTACCTCAGGTTCAACGACTTCAATCGGGCTTCCAAACAACTTCGCTTGTGTCCCTTCCCGAATATCGTCACCGATTAACTTGCCTTTGCCGTTTGGAATCATGCAGATACTCACAAATGCGTTAGGTGTTACATTCCATACATACCGAGGTCGGCCAAATTCGTCCTTTCGAGCAGACAACTTCTTGAGCGAGTAAAAAGTAGTTGACGTCACGACTGATCCTCTACGATTGGCTTGTGGGTCGTTGGGTCTTCAACAGTTGAAACTCGAGCACTTCAACGGAGGGTGAGTTTGCTTGCGCAGGTTGCTTGTTAGCCAATGTTCTGCGGTTCAAAGAACGGTGTCTGCCCAAGACAATCGGGGCACCATGCGTCAGTTCTCGCAGCGCGGCCATTTGGGCCTTTTCTACCAGGGGAGCCAGCCACGTCAGTTGGTGCTGGAGCGCGTAGTCCTCAATGTCACGCAAAACGTCTATAAGCCAATCATCTCTCATTCAACTCACCCCTGCCAGTAGATCCGCTTCAGTCTACTTAGGCGGGAGTGGACGTCAAACTGGTAAAGAAGAGGTTAATGCCCAGGCGGGCAGTCGCACGATGGGCCGCCAAGCAGGAATAATGCATCATCGCGATGCGTATGCCGGGTAATTTCTGGCTCGTACACCTTCGCCTCACACATCAGATCCCAAATGAGACCTTCGGCCAGTTCGCGGAACGCAGCTGACGTCGCCGTGTAGCCGTCCGATTCCGCGACGGATGCAGCAATGAGCAATTGGTTGATCAAATCCTTGGGGTGCATTTGGGTGCCTCGCCTCTTGCCTGGTGGCGCAACTCGCCACGAACAATTCACTTCAAAAAAACACTTTGGTTACTCGTTTATGAATCTGTGCAAAAGGTTAAGCGGACCTTAACGCAGTGCCAACTCTGATGGGGTAATCCTCGGAATCAGCGTGAATTGGCCTAAACCTTCAACCCAATGCGCGTGAAATTGCCGACTTTGGTTCCCGCAGGCAACAGCTCAGGCGCTCAGGCTCTCAACGCATCAACTTTTACAGCCAGAATAGCACGGTGGCAGCGAGGGCGATGGCGGAGAGGAAGCCGATTGGGCAAGGGTCGTATCGGGTTGCAACCCGGCGGCAGTCCTTGAGCCGGCCGAACATGATCTCGATGCGGTTGCGACGGCTGTAGCGGCGGCGGTCGAAAGGGATCTTCTTCTTGCGCTTTTTCCAGCCCGGGATGCATACCCGTATCCCCTTGCCTTTCAACGCTTCTCGATGCAAACCGCGTCATACCCCCGGTCTGCCAGAAGCCATTCTGCCGAAGGCATGTGGTCCAGCAGGGACGCGGCGCCGGTGTAAACGCTGACTTCACGTGCATTCATGAAAAACTTCAGCGGCCGCCCGTTGGCGTCGGCGATGGCATGGAGCTTGGTGTTCTGGCCCACTTTTGTGCGCCCGATGACCCTTCCGCGCCTCCCTTTTTCACCCGCAGGCTTGAAGCCGTGCGGTGCGCTTTCAGATAGGTGGCGTCGATCATAATGGTCTTGCGCTCCGCAGCCTCCGAAACGAGGCCATTCACGATACGGCAAAAGACCCCCATCCCGCTCGACCGCTTCCAGCGGCATTGGAGCATCTCCAACAGCCCAATAATCACGCGGCGAATCGCACCACCTCAACCCATTGAGATTGATAAAGATTATGCCGTTCAGAACTCAACGGTCATCCATCCTTGGACGCCCATGCCTCTTGGGAAAGAACGGGCGAAGCCGGTCCATTTGGGCCTCGGTCAGCCAGATCAAATCGCTCATCTCTCTGGTCTCCTCGCGGAGGCTAAATCACGAAAGCTGAACCAAATCAATGGGTCCTGACCCTAGTCCATCCGCTGCCAGATTGAGGATAGTCAGACTGTGCTGGGGGTGCAAACTCTTATGCGAAACAAGAAGATCTCCGGTCCTGAGCCTAAGCACAGCCCGCCCTCATGGCGCATACAGGTACATATTCAGTTGGTTGGCGCAATGGGGACACCTTAGAGGGACTAGGGATCGCAAGCTGTTTTGGAGCTTCGGCGCCAGATGCGGCGGTAAGAGGAGATGATCGCTCATCAGTATTCGGAGTCAGTCCAATAGGTCCTCGCGCTGAGTAATCGCGAGACGCAAAATTCACTGGAATTCGACAGTCATACATCGTGGCAACCTTCTCCGTTCGATCCTCGTCACAACCATAAGATGCTTTTGTTGTCGTTACAACACCTAAAGAGAGTGTTTGAGCCTTTTCCTTGCTGTTCTTTAGCCGTCGCAAACTGAAATTTCCCAATTTTCCCGATCGATGCTGAGGTGCCCCTAGTTTCCTAGACGCCCGCCTCGTTCAGTTTCTGCTGCCTGTTTTCGAAATCAAAGGGCGACAGCATGCCGTTGTTCGTGTGCTTGCGTTTCGGGTTGTGGAACATCTCGATGTATTCGAACACATCTTGCCTGGCGGATTTTTGGGTTAGGTATGTGCGGCGGCGAATGCGTTCCCGCTTGTGGAGCTGGAAGAAGCTTTCCGCGACCGCTTTGATGCTCCTATGTTTGTCAAGCGGCAATCGACGGCGACTTTGGCCTGCAGTGGGCGGTGAATATCTCTCGTACGATGTATCGCTTGATGCAGCGCACGATTTCTCGCCGAGTCTTGCCTTCTGACGTTCGCCGGGCGGCATAGATTTTCGTTTCATGGTCGTCGCGCATGCGCACGATGGCGACACGGTAGAGGGCGGCATTGGCCTGCCTGTTGCCGCCGCGGTTCAAGCGCATTCGGTTCGTCTTGCCGCTTGAGGCCGGGATCGGGCAGACGCCGCAAAGTTTGGCGAGGGCAGCTTCGGATCGGATGCGCTGTGGATTGTCACCGACCAGGATCAGCATTTCGGCCACGGTCAATGTTGAGATGCCATGTGATTTCATCAGTTCGGGCGCTTTGTCTGTGACCATGCGCTCCAGTTCTGCTTCGTGGACCTGGATTTCCTCGTGTAAGACCAGCCAGCGGCGAGCAATCGCACGCATCGCGGCTTTGGCCGAAGTGGTGGGGGAGGTAATCTCGCCCGGTCTGAGGGCTGCGACATGACGAACGAGAGTGATGGGTCCCCGAACTTGGTCAAGTGCAGCGCGCAACTCCGCAGGTGAATTTATGATCAATGTTTTCAGTGTGATCATTGCCTGCGACTTGGCTTTCACCGCACTGTCACGCGCGATCTTGATGTGACGGATCATCTCTGAAGTCCCGCCTTGGGTTTTGGGCAGAGCCGTGGCCTGACCGTTCAGCACGGACCTCGCAGCGCTTTCGGCATCGAGGCTGTCAGATTTGCTGTGAAGATAGCG
>JANMHA010000151.1:0-19814 GCA_031374925.1 Pirellula sp.
GTCCTAGAACCAAACTATGGCGAGTCGAATTGCAAAAATTCGCAAACGAATCAGGCCTAATCATCGAGCTGTGTCACTACCCGCCAGGTACGAGTAAATGGAACAAGATCGAGCACAAATTGTTCTGCCACATCACGAGGAACTGGCAAGGCGTTCCGTTGGAGACGCTTGAAATTGTAGTAAAGCTGATCGGTGCGACGAGAACTGAAACGGGACTCGAAGTCCACGCATGGCTGGACGAAAAAGAATATAAAAAGGCTCGACAAGTTACACAGAACCAGCTGGACGAAGTTATGATTAGGCGAAACGCGTTTCACGGCGAATGGAACTATGAAATCCATCCAAACTAGAATCGCAATTCGGTAGTTAATTGTTTAGCGACGCCTTACTACGGAATCCCGAAACCGAAAGAATCGGAGGATCGCAAGACCAAAGTCCCCGGGGTGGTTTTGATTCATGGAGGGGGCGGAACTGCTTTCGCGAATTGGGTGAAGTTGTGGAATGAGCGAGGGTACGCAGCCATCGCCATGGATCTTTGCGGATGTGTTCCTGTAGGTACTTATGGCAAATGGCAGCGTCATGCCGAGGGTGGCCCACCTGGATGGGACGCAAGCTTCGAACAAATCGATGGCCCGGTTGAGGATCAATGGCAGATGCATGCTGTATCGGCGGTTGCACTTGCCAACTCACTCCTCCGCTCTTTTCCTGAGGTGGATGCGGAGCAGATCGGTGTGACGGGAATTTCGTGGGGTGGCTACATGACATGCTTAGTTGCCGGGGTAGATCTCCGCTTCCGGTGCGCGGTGCCGGTTTACGGTTGCGGCTTCCTCGGCGACAACTCGGCGTGGTTACCGAATTTTGAACGGATGGGGAAAGAGAAGTCGCAGAAATGGCTTGATCAGTGGGACCCTTCGGTGTATTTGCCGAAAGCCAAGATGCCTTTTTTGTGGGTCAATGGCACCAATGACTTTGCTTACCCAATGGATTCGTGGCAGAGATCAGCGATGCTTCATTCGCCGAACTTATGCCTGCGAATAAGGATGCCGCATGGGCATGGTCCCGCTGGAGAGAATCCGGAGGAGATCCATGTTTTTATGAATTCGATTTTGAAAGATGGCAAGCCGTTTCCGAAGTTTCGAGAATTGCTGGGCGAAGGTCCTCGCAAGTCAGGTCGTTACCAAAGCGAGGTGGCGATTGTGAAAGCGGAGTTATGTTTTACAAGGGACTCCGGCAAGTGGCAGGATCGACTGTGGGAGTCGATTCCTGCAAATTTGAACACCGAGGCATCGACCTTTTCCGCCAACCTGCCTGTCGACGCTCACGTTTGGTATTTCAACTTGTACGATGACAGGGACTGTGTCGTGAGTACGGAGCATATAGTAAATCGGTAGGTGGCAGGGTGCTCGATGTTGGCGACAACGAACGCTTACAATACTTCGATCTGCTTTGTTTGTTTCATGGAGAGATTTCATGCCTGAACCCAAGGGGTTTTTTGCTTCAATTCAATTTCAGAACTTGCATGTGGCATGGAAGGCGGAAGATGGATGGTCCCTCGCCGGGCTCTCCTCATTTGTAATTTGGCTTACCATTGGAAATGCGTTGGCGCAGGTCCCCGTCGCCCCGGTGCCGTCGACGACGACTTTGAAACAGGTAGGCGCGACGGAAAACGCCGTTGAGAAGAACGATACCCAAACTGAAATCGGAAAGCCTGACGCTCCTCCCAATCCAATTTCGGGGCAGGTCTTAGAAGCTGATGGCAAACCAGCCGCTTTCGCGAAAGTGCTAATACGAGGTCACGAAAAGTACGACGTTGATGCTACTTTCCCAACCGACGAGAATGGGCGATTCGAGTTCGTCTTGCGAATCCCATCAAACGCTCTGCCGCACTTGCGAGTTTGGGCTGAAAATCAAGATGGATCCAAGCATGGCTTCCATCGATTTGCATGGGAAGAAAAGGAACGCACCACGAAAGACATTCCAATCCAACTGCAAACCCTAAGGACAGTCAATGTCGAAGTGGTCGATCAGAATGAAATGCCAATTGAAAAGGCCAATGTTGCATTCCAACTTGAGTATCCCAACACTTCCATCGGCTCCGCAACGGATCTATCGGGAAAGGCTACTGCGAGAATTCCTGAATCCGAACGCGTCCAAGCTGTCGTAGCCTGGAAGGATAACCTGGGCCTTGACTATCGACTTTATACGCTCAATCGATATCAGAAAGCGGACGTTAAAGCCGTTGCACCCGAGTTTCCGAAGGACGGACCCGAGAAATTGGTTTTGGACGGTGCTGCGCCGATAACGGTAAAGGTGATTGAAGATCTGGACAGGCCGATCGGCAAGGTGAGTCTCTATCCCTGGCTATTAAATAAGGAGGGTGATTCAGATGGGTTAAATCTCAGTTTCTTATCTGAGATTTTTTCGCAGGTCACGAGTCCAGACGGCCAGACTACTTTTCAATGGATGCCCAAATGGCAGAAACAGATCACAACTTTTTGGCCAAGAATTGACGGCTATGAAAGCCCTCGCGGAAACTACGACCCGAGCAAGGGTGCCGGCGCACTTACCATCAAGATCCATCGGTTAGTCCCCATCCGCGGCCAAGTTTTGGATACGCAGGGCAAGCCAGCAGCGGATATTGAGGTGGCTGCAGAGGGTGCCGGACGATCGCACAATAGCTTTCGTGGCTCAGTGCGCAGCGACGCGACTGGCCGGTACGAGTTGCTCGTCGCACCGAACCAAATTTACATCGTCGTGTTGAAGGATAAACAGTTGGTTGCCGCTCCGCAAACGGGTTTTGCTGCACTTCCCAACCAACCTATTGAGGGTCGTGATTTTCGTCTACGCTATCCAACGCAGGTGCATGGTCGTCTTTTGAACGAAAAAACTCAAGAACCCATTCCGAATGAACGTGTCATTGTTTACCAGTACGGAACCGGTTTGCATGCGATGAATAAGCTCGACCTTCCCAACCCAGACAATGAACGTTGGTCGGTGCAGCCAATCGTTCAGTACTACGCGATGACCGACGAAATTGGCCAATTCGAGTTCCTTCTTGGTGATGGCGATTTCGACATTCGCCCACCTCAGCAAGAGAAAGCGGAGAAGTTCAAAATTGCGGGAGAACCTGCAATTGGCTTTACCGTTTTGACCAAGATCCAGCGTAAAGTTGAGTTAGTTGGCTTGGTCGTTAGGGAGGAAGACGCGCAACCGGTCTCAAGAGCCAAGGTAACGGGTGTTCCACGATCCTTTTCCAGTATGGTTTGGCAAGCAGAAACGGGAAGCGATGGAAAGTTCACGGTGCGACGACAGGAAGAGCCGACGTATGTTCATACTATTAGCGCTGACCAACGTCTTGCAGCCATAACCAAAGTGGATGAATTGAAACGCGCTTTCCTTGTGGAAATGCAGACCGTTGGGGATGCAAAAGGCAGGATGGTAAATGAAGCAAAGCAACCGGTCGCAGGCCAGCAAATCGATTACGGAGTTAAAGTCCCAGATGTCCTTAACGGGTCCTGGAGTACCAGGTTTGGTGGTCGAGTTGTAACGGACAAAGATGGCCAGTTCGATTTGAAGGCACTTGTACCAGGCTGGGAATACGATCTACTCCTACCACACACACCGGATGGTCGAATTCCAAATTTAGGGAGGTTGACTGTCAGCCCGGGTGAGCACAAGGTACTCGGCGAGTTCTCTATTCAAAACAAGCCATAGCGTAGGGCGAACAGCAAGGCCGTCAAACCAAGCGAAGGATCTTGCATTTGACTTCAAAAAATCTACTACAATTAAGGGAGATGAGCTTAAAGCAGTAGCAAGAAAGGGCCAGAAAATGACTAAATTTGCCATCGTGAACATTCAGCAGATTGATAAGACTTTGACCATTTGCTTTTTGGAGAGCCGGCTGAACGCAGTTCACCCCGACAATGAGCCTTGGCAGACCATCGATCAAAAAATTGAAGAGGGTTTGCCGGACACACTCGTTTTGGATTTTGCCAATGTCACGATTCTCTGCTCAGCTGTATTGGCAAAACTAATTGGTCTCAAGAAGACGTTCCAAGGAGAGGTCGTCTTGATAAATTTGTCGGAGTTATTGAGAGAAGTAATCCATGTTACTGGGCTCGAACGCCTGTTTATCGTCAAGAACAACCTCGACTGAGGCAAGTGGCTTTCAATCATGGCGCAGGAACTTTTCGACGATTTGTACCGACTGCTTCGTGGCTCACAAGCTGCGACGGCACTTGTCGAGGCGAAGTCCCTCCACGCGGAAGAGAAATTTGTTGAGTGCGTCACACTTTTGGAACGTATATTTGAAAGGTATGCACAGTCCAGGGAGTCCACTCTCCGCAAAGACCTTTCGCATGGGGAGACGCACCAGTCAGCCAAGTTGGACAAGGAAACAAAACGCCTTGTTCGCAAACAAGGTAAGGCAAACGATGCTCTCGAGCAATTTCAAGAATTGATCGAAAAAGTTCGGCGGCATGTTCGACGGACCAATGCAACGCACAAGCCGGCATCGGACGCAACTCGTCCGTCGGCCCAATTGAAATCCACAATGGGTGAACCGCCCGAACCGCGTGAATTAGACCTAATGGCACCGCTTCTGGAGCAATTCTCAAAAGAGACGACTTTTGCGCAAAAGCAAGTGGCAATTGAGAGTCACTGCGAAGTTCGGCCCCTCCATTCCGAATCCGATTTACAAGAAGGGAACTTGTTGCTAGCGATCAGCGAAGGCAAGCAGTACTTGCTCACGGTGGATTCACCAGCGATCGACGAGGGAACGTTGCGAATATGTTCGGCCATAGATGGTTCCTCCTTGAAGCCACTACCGTTAGAGAAGGTGCGTCTGTCGATTGTGAAATCAAAGCTTCACCTGCTTATTTTAAAGCCGAGGAATCCCTTGCTTGGGGACTCGACGGCAACCGAAGACCGAGACCTACGGGATTTACAATCTCAGAATCCTTCCGAATATACGTCGAAGTTGAGCATTCAGCAACGAGACCAAATCTTGGATGCGGGCGCATTCTCTCAACTTATTGACGCGGCTCAGCGTTCTGGAATCGTACCTGGAATTGCGTTGATGATCCAAGTGCGAGACTGCGAATTTCGGTTAGGCAAGTACCATCAAGCACTTCAATTGATCGAGTCACTGTTGTCAACCTTCGTTGGAAGCGTGGCGCAACGAACTCAACGATTGAAGCGAGAGGAGCAAGACATCGCAAGCGGTCGAGTCAAAATGTCACCGAAGGATATGCAAGCCAAGCGGGCACGCGACAACAAGGAATCGGAGTTGATAGAGAGGACCAGGACGCGATTCACTCGAGTGCTCGAAGGAATACGAGCCATTATTCATTTGGAAAACGAAAAAGAAGTGAGTGGGTTTTCAAATTGACCATTGCAGAGGGTTTTGACCATCTGTCTAGAGAATGGTAAGCATTCCCCAAGTAAACTGAGGAGCATTGGCACGAACTTGAGAAACCTGTTGAAATCGAGTGAAGACGGCGTCTTCCGCGTTGTAGACGAACCGCTTTTCCATATATCATGATGAAGTGATTTTGCGGGAATTACAATTTTTCCCGATTTCCTCTCGCCAGTTTTCCCCTTACCTTCCCACCCCGCACCGCGGCACTATGCAGTATTTTGCTCCATCATCGTTATTGCCGCTGATCATTGCACTGTGTTTGCATGGCCGAATCCTAGGCGACGATCAGGAGTTCTACGTCAAAGCGATAAAACCCCAGTTTCAATCCCGATGTTACGCCTGCCATGGGGCTCTCAAGCAGGAAGCAAACTTGCGATTGGATACGGTCGCTTCGATGTTGACCGGGGGCGAAAACGGGCGAGCCATACTACCTGGGGACGCTACCAATAGTTTGCTTATGCAACGTATCATGGCCCATGAAGAATCGATGCGTATGCCACCCGAGGGTGAGCCTCTCACGGCTGCACAGATCGATGCGATCAAGTCATGGCTGAACAGCGGTGCCAAGTTCCCGCCCGAGGAACAGGCCGAACAGGACCCGAAGGAGCATTGGGCATTTCGAGCTCCGATACGCCCGGTGGTTCCAATGATCGAGCCATCAACTAGAGCCCTAAATCCGATCGATGCCTTCCTGGTCGAACAGCATGGAATCAAAGGGCTAGTGCCGCAGCCTCCAGCAGAACCGATGATCTGGCTTCGGAGAGTGACGCTGGATCTCATCGGCTTGCCTCCAACCAAAGTGGAACTCGATGCGTTCGTGGCGGACCATTCAGAAGAATCCAGAAATCGGATCATTTCCGAGCTTCTAAACAGCAATCAGTACGGAGAACGTTGGGGACGCCATTGGATGGATATTTGGCGGTACAGCGATTGGTGGGGATTGGGCGAGGAAGTTCGCAATTCGCAAAAACACATGTGGCACTGGCGAGATTGGATTATCGAGTCGCTCAATCAGGATGCCGGCTATGACACGATGCTTCAAGACATGCTAGCCGTTGACGAGCTGCACCCAAATGACTTAAGCCGTTTACGTGCTTCGGGTTTTTTGGCTAGGCAGTATTTCAAATTCAATCGCACGAGTTGGCTCGACGAAACCGTGGAACATACGGCCAAAGCAATGTTGGGACTGACATTCAATTGCTGCAAATGCCACGACCACAAGTATGACCCGATAGCACAAGAAGATTACTATCGATTCCGCGCCTTATTCGAACCCTATCAAATTCGAACCGAGTTGATGCCTGGTGAAGTTGACTTTCAAAAAGATGGAATCCCGCGCGCTTTCGACTGCAATCTGGATCTGCCAACTTATGTTCATATCCGCGGTGACGATCGAAATCCAAATACTTCCCAGGTGATGAAGCCGTCCGTTCCGGAACTTCTTCGGTGGGAGCCGTTTCAAGTCGAACCCGTTTCGTTGCCTCGAGAAGCCTACGAACCGTCCCTTCGAGCATATGTCGCCGATACCTATATCAGCGACATACAGGCCAAAGTGCTCAGTGCAAAACAAGTCATCGCCCAGGCACAGAGCCAACTAGCGGAATCCAAGTCGCTTGTCGAACCGACCCCCGGGCCCGAGACAGCCGCAAGCCCCGATTCGAAAGCAGGCCCAGATTCGAAAGCAGGCCCAGACAAGAAACCAAGCAAAGCGCCGGTAGAACAAGCCGCTATTGAGCTTGTCATCGCTGAGAAGTCACTCCGAAAATGGGAGTTGGAATTAGAATCTCTACCCTTACGCTTCGCCGCGGACCTAGCTAAGGCTAGTGGCAACTCGCCGGACGACGTCCAACGTCTCATTGGACTCGCGGCCCTCGGCGAACGAAAAGTTGCGATTGGGAAGGCCGACGAGCAACTCAGTCGAGCCGAGTTGGCGTTGGCCAAGTCAACGCCTGAGACCAGGGAGGCGGTGGAAAAGAAACTTGCCGTAGCACGTACTGCATTAGAAGACGCACAGAAGCAAATTGCGGTTCCAGGGGTTGAATACGTTTCGATGCGAGGCGCCGAAAAGTCGGCGGAATCGAATTTGGAGACCGATGAATCGAGGAAGAAGCCCTTTCCTCATACCAGCACGGGGCGCCGCAGCGCATTCGCAAATTGGCTAACCGATCGACGTAATCCCTTGACGGCTCGCGTGGCTATCAATCATATGTGGACTCGACATTTTGGTAAGCCAATCGTCCCAACCGTGTTCGACTTTGGTCGCAAAGGTACAGCCCCTACCAACCAAAAACTACTGGATTGGCTGGCTGTTGAGCTCATGGAGAACCAATGGAGCATGAAACACATTCATCGCATCATTGTTACCTCGGAAGCATACCGGCGAACATCCTCCAATGCTGGCGCATCCAGCAATATATCTATCGATCCTGAGAACCAATTCTATTGGCGAATGAATTCCATTCGCATGGAATCCCAAATGGTTCGAGACAGTTTGATCTCATTGGCAGGCGAACTCGACATCCAGGTCGGAGGCCCCTCGATTCCGGCCTCAGATGAGAAATCTCGTCGACGCAGCCTGTACTTCGTCCATTCGCACAACGAGCATCATAAGCTGCTGTCTGCTTTTGACGACGCAAATGTGCTGGACTGTTATCGACGCGGCGAGAGCATCGTCCCGCAACAGGCATTAGCCCTGGAAAACAGTAGACTCGCGATGGAAATGGTCGATCGCATTGTGAGTCGACTTCAAGCGTTAAACCCAACGGCCAATGATCGCGAGTTTGGACGCCTCGCGTTCGTTGCGATTTTAGCCGACGAACCTTCGGAGGACGAGCAAAAGTGGATCGAAGTCATGATGACCAAGATCCGAGCATTAACTTCGGATGTGAATTCCGTTCAAGCGACTAACCAAGCCCGGACAGGCTTGGTTAGAGGACTGGTCAATCACAACGATTTCATCACGATTCGATAGAGATATGAGTTCTACATGAGATGTCAGCCACCCAATCATCGAAATGGATGCGGTTGCACACGAAGATCGTTCTTGACCGATTTCGGATCAGGTTTCGCTGGCTTAGCTTTGAGTGCGATGCTTGCGAGGGACGGAGTGCTTGGAGCGAACGACGGAACCCAATGGCAACCACCCGATGGAGCTCCCCATTTTCTACCGAAAGCCAATAGCGTTGTGTGGCTTTTTATGAATGGCGGCGTCTCCCAAGCAGAGTCGTTCGATCCGAAGCCAGCGCTCACGAAGTATGCAGGCAAGTCCATCAGCGAGACCCCTTTTGCGGACGTTCAGAATCCCGAGAAGCTAAAGCTTGCGAGAGTCACAGTAGTCAATGACGCGAACGGTCAGCAACGCAACAAACTGTTTCCATTGCAGGTTGGTTATCGCAAATATGGTCAGTCCGGGATTGAGATGAGCGACTGGGTACCCCACATCGGAAGCTGTGTCGATGACATTGCAGTCGTTCGATCAATGTGGACAACAGATGATAATCATGGGGCGCAAACGCAATTCCACTCAGGCAGGCATATGCTCGACGGGGAGTACCCAACTCTGGGCGCTTGGGTTCACTATGGGCTTGGGTCACTGAACGACAATTTGCCTCAATTCATTTCCATGGGCAAGCGCGAATACTGGAACATAAAGGATGGCCACTATTTGGGGCCAGCTCACGACGCCGTTCCGATCCGCGTGGATCCCGAGAACCCGCTCGACTTCGGCAAGCCAGCCATAGGGATAAACCAAATGGAACAAAAGCTTGGTTTTGAGCTGGTCGATGGACTCAATCGTTTGCGAGCCAACGCATATCCGAATGACCGTGCCATGGAAGCTCGGATCAAAGCGTACGAGTTAGCTTTTCGTATGCAAGCTTCCGTACCGGACTCGCTCGATTTCAAATCTGAGTCGGAATCGACTCAACAAATGTATGGGCTGAACGAGCCAGAGACAAAGGAGTTTGGCATGCAAATGTTGGCCACGCGCCGACTGGTGGAGCGTGGCGTTCGATTCATTCAAGTGCAACACGGTGCGGGTGGGGCGGGCGCATGGGATGCGCATAGTGGTCTAAAGGCCAACCACGAAAAGAACTTTCGTGCTGTGGATAAGCCCATTGCCGGACTCCTAAGGGATCTCAAGCAGCGAGGGTTGCTAGACACCACGTTGGTTGTCTTTGCAAGTGAGTTTGGAAGAACGCCTGGGACTCAGGGTTCCGATGGTCGGGACCATCATATTTTTGGCTTCTCCGTCTGGATGGCGGGCGGGGGCGTGAAAGGCGGTGTGGTGCACGGCGCCACCGATGAGATCGGATTCCACGCGGTAGAGAATCGGCACTATGTCACGGACATTCACGCAACAATCCTAAAGCA
Organism: Pirellula sp.; assembly: GCA_031374925.1. Lineage (GTDB taxonomy): Bacteria > Planctomycetota > Planctomycetia > Pirellulales > Pirellulaceae > JBKCUI01. The sequence goes on from JANMHA010000151.1 coordinate 9,791, forward strand.
GTTGGGGTTGGATTCACGTAAACTCGAAATACCTGGCCGAAAGCGACTCGACATCGATCATGGAAAATCCATCGATGAAATCTTGATCTAGGCATAAAGCCCTCCCGCTGCTGCAACGCTGTGAAGCAGTCTAACCAACAACTCACTTAGGTTGAGCGGGAGCTAGCCTCCCCTCAACTTTGTTTTGGCGTCCTACGTAATGCCCGCTAACCGCCGCACTCCGCTCCCGCCTCGACCGCGTAAAGCGGTCGAGGCGGAAGCGGAGTGGGGTAATTTAAGGTCTTAGACGCACTTTTAGTACGCCAAAACGGCGTCCGTCGGAGGCAAGCTCCGATCGGACGGAAATGCTTCACAGCGATGCCGCTGCTGGAGGGTCGAGCGTAGCGAGGCCGGCCTATGACCGACCTTTCCGGAGAGCCGGAGAGCCGGAGTGCCCCGGAGAGCCCCGGAGTGCCCGGAGCGGGAGGGTGACTTTTGTGGATTACAAATCCTGTCGAGACAAATACCAACAACTGATCGACAACATTACTGCAATGAACAAGAAGTTGGTCCAAATCGGTTTCCATGGATCTGATTGGATGGTTGGAGCGTCCAAATCATTGCGGTCGACAGCTAGGCTTTTGTTCTTTGGATTCTTGAGCACGTACTCGATGGTTTCATTGACCGCAGCCGGTTTTGGATTGACTTCGTAAAATGGACTGATGATGTATCCGTAGATCATTTCTGCGACACCAGAAACTGGGCGAAGGGATCTCTTGGTGGATTTTTCTGTCAGGTCCCATAGATCGGCTTTTTTACCCGAATGAGCCACCCAAAGCTGACCGTCTTTTGTGAAGTGTATCGCATGCGCTTTTCCCTGTCCCACAAGAGAAGGCTTCGAGACTTTGTCCGCCAGCGAATCGAATTGCCAAATCGCACCGTCCGGCGAAAGCATGACCAAGTTGCCGTGGTTGTCGGCAACGATTTGTTTGACCGTAAGCTCGCCCATTTCGTCCAGTTGCTTGCGGACTTGCATAGTCTCAACATCGATCACAAATGGTTTCATGCCGTTCGGGCAAACGACGCAAGTTTTGTCGTTCGCACCGATGGCCGCGACTGTCTCAGGTGGAATATCGAGCTCCAGTTCTGTCTCTCGTTCTATTATCTCCTGTTCCGACTTCCATCTGCAGACCTTCCCTCGTGAGTAGGTGAGCAAGTGTTGGAAACTCGGTGAGGCTGCAACATCCAGTGGCTTTGTGAGTCTCCAATCCTTTGGAGCCAATTCCAAAAAAGCTTCGGAAGGTAACGACGCAGTTGAGTTGCCGAACACACCGGAGAATGCTCGGCCGACCATGTCCGCAAGCGGCTTTCGTTCTTGAGCTTGGGCTGCGCCTACAGGATTGAAACGGTAGAACCCGCTTTCCCCCAAAACGGCAAAGGTGTTCTTCCATGGTATGATTTGCAGCGGGTCTGCTGGAAGATCCGGGCCGCTATCCATTCGACCATCCTCCCAGATTTTCGAAGAAAACGTCTTGTCGTTCGGGTCGGCAAGGTCCGGCGTTCTTGCAAACTCGAGCTTCGCACCTTGTCCACCCCCGATTCCAAATGGATTGAAGCGTGGTCGCCCAAAGTAGATGGCCTTTTCGCTCTCAAGCCAGACGGGACCCATGACTTTCTGACCATCCACTTCTCCGTATGCTGTCTTCCAGGTCTTGGAAGCTTCGTCCCAGAACTGAATCCTACCCTGTTGAGTCGCTAACATGACGGTGTCATTGATTGCGTAAATGCGCTGCGTTTGCGGCTGAATGTGTAGGAAGAAGTCAAAATAAAAGTGGATTAGCCCAACTCCAAAACAAACACCCCAGAACAAGGCTGTAATGACAACACAGATAATCGGATTCTTCCAAATCAAACCAACGAAGGCCGACACTGAATAGAAAATCATAAACGCAAAAATAAACAATGGAATGCACCAGAGTATCCCGATGTTCCAAATACCAAGTCTTGTCCCTGCATATAGGTATAGCCCAGCCAGGAGGAAGACGATGTTGAAAGCCACGAAGATACAGCCACCCAAAAATTTCGTAAGGAAAAGCAAGTTTCGAGACAGAGGCTTGCTCAACAATAAGTGCAAGGAGCCCGTTTGAAACATGTCCGGAATCATGGGGCTGGTGATAATGATTGCGATAAACATGGCTGCAATCCCGAGCCCCAACCGCATCACCAAAGGAAAAATAATCGACTCGATAAAGGGTTTAATCAACTGTTCGGTAAATGGGAGAGCTCCGCCCAATTTGAGGCCGCCATAAGTGATCCATGACGCTTGCCCCGATGCCGACCGGGTCAATCCAGGAAACGCCTTATCGATCAAATTGCGATTGAGTCGTTCGAGTTCGGCTGCTGTCTTATCTTCCTTCTCGATGAGTGGTTTCAGTTCTTTACTACCATCTGCTCTTGGCCACGCTTCTTTGTCGTACAGGTCTTTGTTGGTAAGCAGCTTGTTGAAAGCGGTAATCAACATGCCGGTGAAAATCCTTCGTTTGTTGTTTTGACGTTGCACCAGAATTCCTTGAAATTCCTCATCCAGCTTGGAGTAGACTGCTTTTTGAGCACGGGTACCTTTGCCTGCGGAAGCCGCCGCAAGGTTATCGAGAATCACCCTGGGGGTTTCTATGTCGGCAAAGGTAAAGGCGTAGCTTTCCCCTTGAGAGATGGACAGTGGAAACAACGCAGCCAGGATCAATGTCCAGGCCAAAAGCAGGATCCAGAGAACTTTGGAACGTACGGATTCTTGAAAACTGTCGTAGAGGACAGCAAAGTAAGGCTTCATTGAGGTTAATTGAATGAGTTTTGTGTGGATGTAGGAGGAGTTGTGGCGGCGCTAACAATGCTCATAAAGACCTGCTCGAGGCTTGGGCGAAAACGCTGCATACGATAAATGCTGATATCGGCATCACGCAATCGATCGACGACGCGATCTACATTGGATTGCTCGGTGGCATCGACAGCGAACCTTTGCACCGCCAAGGCGGAATCCAGGCCATCTAGGACCGTGGAAAAATCCCGAAGCGCGCAGTCACGTGTTGCTTCCTGAATCTGGCTAACGCTGCCAATTGCCTCAATGGTGACGGTTGCTTTGCTTGCGTGCGGATGGTTCTCGATCAACTCATCAATCGTTCCGATTCCGCGAAGTTTCCCCAAAGCCATAATGGCGACTCGATCGCAAACCAACTCAACCTCTTGCAGAATATGGCTATTGAGAAAAACCGTTTTGCCTCGTTCTTTTAATTGATCCAGCACCCCGCGAATCTCTTGCCGACCCATTGGGTCAAGGCCGTCAGTTGGTTCGTCAAAGACCATCAGGTCCGGATCGTGCAACATGGCTTGGGCTAGTCCAAGCCGTTGTCGCATGCCTTTGGAATAGCGTCGAACAGGCTCGTGTTCGCGTCCTCGTAGGCCGACCAATCGCCAAAGTTCATTTTCGCGAGCTCGGATGCTCGACTCGTTCATCTCGCTGAGACGGCCGTAAAAATACAGGGCGCTTCGCCCTGTATGGTGCCGTGGGAAAACAAGATTTTCAGGAAGATAACCGATCTTACGGCGAGCGGATTTGCTGCCTGCAGGCAAGTCGAGCACGGTGGCTGACCCTTGGTTTGGATGCAGAATTCCTAAAAGTACTTTGATAAGGGTGGTTTTTCCGGCCCCATTTGGTCCAAGCAATCCGAAGACTTCTCCTCGTTTTACCGACAGGGATACGTGACTTAGAGCGTTGTGGATTTTGCGGAAAATCAACCCTTCGCGGTAGGTTTTCGACAGGTCGGTGACTTCGATGGCCGTGGCCGATGATTGCATGAATTCTCTCTAGGACAAAAACCGAGGGGTGGTTTGATTTCCGTTTTCGGAACACATTCTAACACGATCGAGAATCGGGTGGCCAAGCAGCCTCCACGCGGTTTTTCCACGCTACCAGGATTCGATAGATTTTCTCTATTCTTGGAAACCGGCAAGTGATCCCATCCATTTTACGAACAAATCCCTTTTGCAGGCTAGAATAAGCCTAATGTACATGGAATCTCCCTGGATCGTAGTTCTCTGTGATAGGCTTCCGAACATTGCCATTCCAATTCGTTCCCAAGATCGGGATGTGGTTCTAGAACTGCAGCCAATTATGGACGATTGCTATCGCGATGGGCGTTACTATACGATTGACTACAATCGTCCATTGAATCCACCGTTCACGGCGGACGAAGCGAAATGGGCCGAATCGCTCATTCCACGAAAGTAGAACTGTTTCAAAGTTCGCGCACATTCCGGGAATCATGTAGGTGAGAGAATGATTTTCCGGCAAGTTCCTGATAAACTGATCCTTCGGTATGCCCTCCCGACTCGAGAGACTGCCGTTTTCCATCCTACCCATACCCGATCGATTTGCATGTACCTCCGGCTTGCCAAACGTATGCTTCTTGAAACCGATAAGCGGTTGTTGTTCAAACTCGCGTACCTAGCTGGATTCAAAGGGTTGCGGAGTGTTCAAAAACACAAGTCTCGATTGAAGCGAGGTGAGTTTTTTCCTCCGTTTTTGTACATTTCGATCATCAACACCTGCAACCTCCGCTGCCAAGGCTGCTGGGTCGATGTAGCTGCTAAACAAACGAAAATCGATTTTGCGGCCATGAACAAGACGTTGACCGAGGCCAAGGCGATGGGGAATTCGTTCTTCGGCATCCTCGGGGGCGAGCCGTTCATGCACAAGGAACTGCTCGACATTTTGGCGGCCCACCCGGACGCTTACTTCCAGGTGTTCACCAACGGGCATTTTATTACAGACGAAGTTGCTAAACGACTCAGGCAGCTTGGCAATGTAACCCCTCTGATTAGCGTTGAGGGCTCTCAAATCGTGAGCGATACGCGCCGTGGCCGGGATGGCGTTTTGAGCAAGACGATGGAAGGACTGCAAAACTGCCTCAATAACAAAGTCATGACCGGAGTTTGCACCAGCGTTTGCAAAAGCAACATCGATGACTCGCTAAACGATGCATGGGTCGACCGATTGGTGGAAATGGGGGTGATGTATTGCTGGTTCCACGTCTTCCGCGTTGTTGGCCCTGAAAGCTCGCCGGAACTAGCGCTGGACACCGCCGAGCTCGCCCGCGTTCGTGAGTTTGTAGTGAACACCCGCGTCAAAAAGCCGATCATTGTCATCGATGCTTACCACGATGGAAAAGGACGCGCACTTTGCCCCGCAGTAACGGGATTCACGCACCACATCGGCCCCGGAGGCCACATCGAACCCTGTCCGATCATTCAACTGGCCAAGGAATCGATTCACGATGGCCGACCGCTCAAGGAAGTTTTTCAAGAAAGCGAATTTTTGAGAGACTTTCGAGAAACGGTTTCAAAACACACTCGCGGATGCGTCGTATTGGAACGACCGGATTTGCTTCAAGAATTGGCTGCAAAACACGGAGCCAAGGACTCCACCATTCGACAAACTGCACTGCAAGAAATTGCGGCGATCACGCCTCGACGGAGTCAATATGTGCCGGGAGCCGAAATTCCTGAACGATCTTGGGCGTATCGGCTCGCAAAATGGTATGCATTTCACGACTACGGGACTTACACTAGGAACTTCGACGCAAAGGATTGGATTGATCCCGACGCTCAGATCCAAAAACCAGTTGCGACGGATTCGAACGAAACCTGTTGCAATGAACCTCGTTTGTACTCACCTTCACTTCCTACCCAAACTCCTACCTCACCAAGATGAAAATCACCCGAATTCGAATGACCTGCGCCGCGTTCCTGTCCGCCGCATGCTTGCTAACTGGCATCGCCAACAAATCGTACGCCGAAGATGTCCAGTTGTTTAACGGCAAAGACTTTAGCAATTGGCACGGCCGCTCCACCACCGATCCGGCAAAGTGGGACAAAATCCCTGATGCGGATAAGTCAAAATGGAACCAAGAGATTAAGGATCACTGGAGCATTCAAGGGGATGTCATTGTCAGTGATGGACAGGGGGCTTACCTAACGACCAATCAAGACTTTGGCGACTTTGAGTTTTCGTTCGACTACTGGATTGTGCCTGGAAGCGATTCAGGTGTTTACTTGCGTGGAATCCCACAGGTTCAAATCTGGGATCCAGATGCCGCGAACAACAAAGCCAACGGAAACGAAAAGGGGAGCGGCGGTCTTTGGAACAACCCGGCTGGTTGGGGCGGCAAAGACCCGCTCGTTCGCGCGGACAAACCGGTCGGCGAGTGGAACGCAATGCGAATTCGATTGATAGGAGAACGTTGCACCGTTTGGCTCAATGACAAGTGCGTCGTAAAAAGCGAACGACTAGCCAATTACTTTGCCAAGGGCGAACCACTCTACGCAAAAGGCCCTATCCAATTGCAAACTCATGGTGCCGAAATCCGCTGGCGGAATCTCAAGCTGAAGGAATTCACAGCCGACGAAGCCAATGCAATTCTCAAGGCCGATGAAGAATCCACCCAGGAATTCACATCGCTTTTCAACGGCAAGGACTTAACAGGTTGGCAGGGTGCAACCAATAATTACTCGGTCGTCGACGGCAGTATCCAATGCCAAGCTGGCAAAGGCGGAACACTCGTCAGCGAAGGAGCCTACAGCGATTACGTTTTGCGAGTTGATTTCCAATTGCCACCGGGTGGCAACAACGGTTTGGTCATGCGTTATCCTAGTCAAGCGGAAATCGACCAAATGCCCAAGGATAAACGTTCGGACGATGGAGCTTATGTCGCCATGACCGAATTGCAAGTTCTCGATGACGGTCATGCGAAATACAAGAACCTCGATCCTCGCCAAGCGCATGGCAGCGCCTATGGAATCGCCGCGGCCAAACGCGGCTTCCTTCGCCCAACAGGCCAATGGAATCATGAAATTGTGACCGTGCAAGGATCGACGATTACGGTCGAATTGAACGGAACTCGCATCTTGGAAACAGACGTGTCGAAGGTGACCGAGTACATGGCCAACAGTCCGCACCCAGGCAAGGATCGCAAGAACGGTCACGTCGGTTTTGCCGGTCACAACGACCCAGTTCGATTTCGCAACGTAGACATCCGTTCCATCGCCAAGTAGTCCCGACTGTTTTCGATTAACCCCGACCCACGTTGTTACCCTCCTATATGCTATCGACTTCCAATCGCGTCTTTCGCCTTGCCTTATTTGCGTATATTTGCCAAGCGTGCTTGGGTGCTGTTCGCGCCGAGGATTCTGATCGAATTCTTCCTGTCAAGGACGCATATGCGACCAAACCTGAGGAGATGAAGAAGTACTTCGAGTTGATCGAGCACACCAGCGCCAAGATCGAAATGATTCCGATCGCCGGTGGAAAATTTGCGATGGGGAGCCCTGATTCGGAAGCCGATCGCAACGCTGATGAAGGACCCGTACACCAAGTAGAAATATCGCCCTTTTGGATGGCCAAATGCGAGATGACTTGGGATGCCTACGATGTTTGGATGTCGGACTTGGACGTGTTTTCTCGTGAGGTGAACAAAGTAAAAGCGACACCTCGCGACGCGATCGCCGATGAATTTCAAAAGAGCCAACCCACCAAGCCCTATTGCGATATGTCCTTTGGTATGGGCAAGCGAGGCTTTCCAGCAATTTGCATGACGCAGCACGCAGCTCGAACCTACTGCAAATGGCTTTCCGCAAAGACCGGTCGTTATTACCGACTACCGACCGAGGCCGAGTGGGAGTACGCGTGTCGAGCTGGTACGACGACGGCTTACTCCTTTGGGGACGATGCAAGCCGATTGGAGGACTATGCTTGGTTCGCTGACAACGCGGGTGAAGGCTATCACGAAGTTGGCGAAAAGAAACCCAATCCTTGGGGTCTGCACGACATGCATGGAAACGTCGCTGAGTGGGTGCTCGATCAGCACACGCCGGAAGGCTATCCGCTAGACCAACTCAAGAAAAGCAATCCACTTTTGATACCGAAGACGCTTTATCCGCGAACGGTTCGTGGCGGTGGCTGGGATAAACCCGTGGGTGCGTGCCGAAGTGCTGCTCGCGAAGGATCAACCGAGGATTGGATTTCACAGGACCCTCAGTTCCCGGTCAGCATTTGGTATCTTACCGACGCATTGCATGTCGGTTTTCGCGTCGTTCGACCAATGCAGGAGCCCACGGAGGAAGAAAAGAGAGCATACTGGGAAGCGTCCGAACCGATCATGAAAGAGCGTCCCATTCCACTAGAACGCTAAGCCATTTCAAGCGATACACCATTAAACCAAACCGCCCATCCTTCCTTTCCATGTTCTCAACAGGAGCTAACCATGTCCCACCAAGAGTCCGTTCCGTCGAATGATGCAAGTCGTCGTTCCTTTATAAAGAATACCGGTGTCGCCGCGACGGCCGGGGTACTTGCGTCGAATCTTTCCCGAAGTGTGCATGCTGGCGAAGACAACACGATACGTGTTGCGCTCGTTGGGTGCGGTGGACGTGGATCAGGAGCCGCAGCCAATGCATTGACGGTCAACAATGGTCCCATCGAATTGGTTGCGATGGCCGACGTTTTTGACTACAAACTCAAGAGTTGCTACGAAAGTCTGAACAAGCAATTCCCAGACAAGGTCAAGGTATCTCCCGACAAGCAGTTCGTGTCCTTCGACGGATACAAAAAAGCCATGGACTGCCTCCGTCCAGGGGACATCGTCGTAATGGCAACTCCTTGTGCCTTCCGTTGGGTGCAGTTCGAATATGCCATTTCCAAAGGCTTGAACGTCTTCATGGAAAAGCCGGTGACGGCAGACGGGCCTTCCAGCCGCAAAATGTTGGAGCTGGGCAAGCTGTCCGTTGCCAAGAATCTCAAGGTTGGAATTGGCCTCATGTGCCGTCACTGCGATGCGCGCGCCGAGTTGCATCGACGCATCAAGGGTGGCGAGATTGGCGAAATCCTATTGATGCGAGCCTATCGCATGGCAGGCCCAACCGGTTCGGCTGCGACTGAGAAAAAGCCACCCGACATGAGCGAATTGATGTATCAAATCAATCGTTTCCATGGTTTCTTGTGGGCTAGCGGAGGTGCGGTCAGCGATTTCCTCATTCACAATATCGATGAATGCTGTTGGATGAAAGATGCATGGCCGGTCAAAGCGATTGCGAGTGGCGGCCGACACTATCGTAACGAATGTGTCGACCAAAATTTCGACACCTATTCCATCGAATACACTTTCGAAGACGGCACCAAGCTGATGGTCAACGGTCGAACGATTCCTGGCTGCAAGGATGAGTTCGCAAGCTACGCTCATGGAACGAAGGGGGCAGCCGTCATCTCCACGTCATCCCATTCGCCGGCAAAGTGCAAGATCTACAGTGGCCAGACGTTTTCGAAAGCCAATCTGCAATGGCAGTTTCCACAGCCTGAGGCGAACCCTTATCAATTGGAATGGGACCACCTCATCGCCGCCATTCGCGACAACGAGACATACAATGAAGTGGAACGAGGAGTTCAAGCGTCGCTCGTAACAAGCATGGGGCGGATGGCCGCTCATACCGGCGTCGAGGTGACTTACAAGCAGATGCTCAACTGCGAACACGAGTTCGCGCCTGGAATTGAGAACATGACATTCAATAGTCCGGCGCCCGTGCTCGCGGATAAAAACGGCGTCTATCCAGTGCCGCAACCTGGCATCCTCACCGACCGTGAATACGCCTAGGACGGTAACCGAAAAATGCCCGATCACCAACGGGCTGTGAAATACCCCCGAGTTTAACTCGGGGGTATTCGCCAATCGCGTTAATGATTTCCTTTCTGAATCTGAGGGACACAGCTTTTTTCCTGAATCTGAGGTGAATCTGAGGGACACAGCTTTTTTCCGGGTGGGTAGTTGCTTTTTGGATTTGAAATTCTTATTTTGAAGAGAATCCCTTTGCTTCTATCGGCTCTTTCGACGGAGTGAACCATGGCGAGATTATCTCGAGCGGAAATTTTCGACCCTTCTGAGATCGTGGCGGTCCATACCATTGCTAAGACTGTCCGCGCTTGTTACCTCCTGGGAGATGA
>JANMHA010000161.1:0-60131 GCA_031374925.1 Pirellula sp.
TGCATTTCGTTTGCGCAATTGGTCTGGTGTCGAAGTCCTCAGAATTCGTCCGGCTTCGGCAGTATCGATCGCGACCAAGTCAGCCGCTGCCGATGCAATGGTAGCACCTTGAAGCGATTGAATGCGATCGTAGGCGGACGTGTGAAGTGATTCTGCGGGCGTTTGAGCCATAGCAGCGCGAATCGGATTCAAATCGACATACATACTGCAGGCAAGTAACCCTGCCTCGTCCGTAATACCGATGGCTTTGAAGCGTCCTTCCCAAAAATGGCCGGTGGCTTCATCTTGTTTGTTAGCCAATCGAGCGATCGGTTCGCAAAGCGCCTTCATGAACCAAGACGGATTGGAAAGTCGGGTTCGAATCTCTTGGATACGATTCGAGTCATTTGCAAGAGTTTCCACATCGTTCGTGGTCGGATCGGCCAATTGCTCATCGATTCTACGACCGGGAAAGACACGAAGCCATCGCAGAGCCACTTCTGAGTTCGACCAAGTGTTGATCACGTCGGGTCGGGTGCGAACCACGACGTGCAAATGGTTGGACAAGATTGCGTAGGAGAGGACATCGATGCCGAAGACCGAGGCTAATCGTTCCATCCGGCAGCGAATCCATTCACGACGAGATTCGTAGTTTTTGCCGGAGACGGCATCGACCCCCGCAAGATAAGCCCTGCGAATGCATCTTTGGATCAAATGCACGATTGCAACAGAATTCGGATCAAACTGTTCACTACGAAGCGCTCGAGGCATAGCAATCTCCTTTCACAGCAAGGTACCAGCCTCCGACTCACCGTCAATAGGTGCCAGGCACTTATTAGATACTTGTTAAATGTCGATTCTGCGTTTTTCGCAAATTCCATAGTTGTAAGCCCAATTCCGATCCGCTAGCATTTCGATGCTCAATTGCAATAATCACCTGTCTTGGTCATTGACAGGCTTTGCACGCCTACTTCTGTGAAATGTCCAAGAAATGAGCCGAACCGCTAGAAATACACGTGAACGCCAATCCGAAAAACGGGATTCGTCATCCAGGATCAATAGAAATGAACGACGCAATGGGTTAGTAGCACGCTCACTACGATTGGAACTCTTCGAAGATCGACGGCTCTTAGCCGTGGCTTCTGTTCCTGATCAAAGCCTGCCTCTTGGCAAGACACCCGAGCCAGTCTTCTTGACTTCAGCTCACGTTTACTCCGGAGCTCCTTCCGATCTCATCGGTGTTGGCCGCGATGGACAAATCACTGTTGCTCGCAACGCAGATAACAACGCGTGGCAATCGATAACACGCTATCCTCCTGTTGCGCTAACTCTCAATCCATCCATCAATCCTGTTCTTGGCGCCGCCGCTGCATTGCTAAACTCCGACCCGTTCGAAGACCTTATCCTTCAATCTGCTAACTCTCTTGAGATCGTTCACAACAACGGCTCCGGTGGCTGGACCAACGTTCAATCTATCGCGTACGCTGGTACGACCAATGTTGCCACTCTCCCATCGACACGTCCAATTGCAACATTGCTCGGCTCCGATTTCTTTATCGATGTAGTCGCACCTCTGTCCCAAGCCAATCAAATCGCGATCCTCCGCGGGCAAGCCAATGGTGCCTTTCAATCACCGGTTTACCTTCCGACAGGCGGCGTTGAACCAATCGTCGTAGCGGCCGCCAACGTGCTTGGTAACCCTCTCCACGATATCGTCGTCGGGCATCGCAATGGAACCATCACCTTCCTCGAGGGGCAACTCGACGGCTCATTCACTCTTCGTCCCGACCTGACTCAAACCAATCTCATTCCCGATCTGAAAGCAATCCAAGCTCGTGACTTGAACGGCGATGGCCTCTTAGAATTCTTCATCGCTGGCGGCCACCAAGCCGTCCAACTCACTTCGTCTTCCGACCCGCTCCCCGAATCCCCCATTCGCAACGGTGGATTTTCGAACGGGCTCAGCGATTGGATTGTGAACTCCTTCGGTGCAGCGCCTGGCCAAACGTCTGGTACCATCAATGCACTCTCAAGTGTCGCCCAGTTCACTGAAAACCAATCTTTTTTGACATCCCTGAGTCAACGCTTCGTTATCCCCCCAAATCCGCAAACAATTCAGTTCGATTTGTTGGCTTTCGGAATCGATCCCGCCGGGACAACTCTCGTTCCCGATGCGTTCGAAGCCTCGTTGCTGGATCAAAACCACAACTCGCTTGTCCCACCACATAGCTCCCGTTCCACAGCCTTCGTCAACTTCGGGGCTGGCAACTCTTACTCGGCTGGCTCGCGAGTCACCCGTAGCGCGTCGACCATAAGGCTCGATATTTCCAACCTCACACCTGGAACCGAAGCCAATCTTATCTTCGATCTCATCGGAAATCCCGGCGGCGAACGTTCCACCGCGACCATCGACAGCGTTCGAATCATCCCCGAAATCATTCGCAACGATTCCTTTGTTGTCACCTCGCTCCCTGGTCCCTTTTTCAATTCCCAAGATCTGTCGATCGGCGATGTCGATGGAGACAGCCGTCCGGATATCGTGGTCACGGACTCGGGACTCAACGCCATTGTTGTCCTCAATCGCACCGCGGGAGGAACTTGGAATCGCGATCCCATCGCTCTCTCTCCAGGTTCGGCCCCTGGGCTCCTAGCGTTAGGAAACTTCACTGCGACAGACAAAATCACCGATATCGCAACGCATTTGAATGGCGCGAATTCCATTCTCGCTCCCATCATTGCAGATACAACGACCCCTACGGTTCAAATGATCGCACCCCCCAGTTCCATAACACTACCAGCCGCGGCCAGTGCCGTATCTCAGCTAGGCACAATCACGTTGCAATTCAGCGAATCCATGTTCGTTGCGACGCCGACGACTTCAGGCTCGGCCAACAACATCAATGCCTACCGCGTCTATCACCTCGGCCCCAACGGTACCAACAACGCAGGCTCCGGCGACGACGTTCCCTTCACCATCCTCTCCGCTCAATACGAGTCCGCAACCAATCGAGTCCAACTGCAATTGGATACGGCGAGCCTTGCTAACCCAGCTATCGCCGCCGGTTCTCTCTACAAGATCGTCGTCTCAGGTGCTGACATTGCAAATGGCTTACGCGATGTAGCAGGTAACCTCATCGACAACGGTCAAGATTTTACGGCCACCGTAGCCTTGGAGCGAACGCCGAGCCTTTCCGCAATTGCCGCCCTGAACGCGGAGGAAGGCACACCGATTCCCGTAGCCCCTTCGCTGTCGCACTACAACCACAATCGCGTATACGATGCGGTCTTTGACTGGGGTGACGGCTCATCCACAAACGTCGTTGGCAATGACCAATTCCCTATCGAAGCCTTCGCATCAAACCATGCCTACACCGACGAAGGTGAATACACCGTCACCCTACGAATCTTCGATGGAGCTTCTTCCATCGCAAAATCCTCCGCTCTGGTCACCGTTCGCAATGTTGCACCAACGCTCCCACCCCTGACTCCCATAACCGCATCCGAAGGGCAATCGATCAGCACCACTTGGACAGCTTCGGATCCCGGTCTCAACGATGCTCTATCGGCCATCATCAGTTGGGGGGACGGTACGTCGACCACCCTACCTGCGACAACCCAAACCGGCGCAAGCCGTTCCTTTACTGCGACCCATACCTTCCCGGATAACGCTACGTACAGTGTCCACGCAAAAATCTCCGATGGACTGATCGAGGTTAGTTCGACCACCACTGCGACGATCGCCTCAGTTGCTCCTGCCTTCACCGTGAGCAATCAAACCGCGGTCGTGAATGAACTTTTATATTTGCCCTCAATTTCCGTTTCCGACCCAGGCTTCCCATCCGTTCTTGGTACCGTCGAAACCTTTACCGCCAGCATTCTTTGGGGAGATGGCACTCCCTCGCAAAGCGTTCTAATAAGCAATTTCGTGCCCGGCAGTCCAGGTTTTCCAACGACCGCGATGCTGTCTGCTTCCCACACGTTCGCCGCAACCGGTTCCTACACCGCTTCGCTAACCGTTACCGATGACGATGGCGCGAGCACGACGAAAAATTTCACTGTTGCCGTCAATCCAGCAACAACTCCAGACGCTTGGCTGCCCATCCTAAACTTCGATCGCGATGGCTTCGGAAATCTCATTCCGGCAGGAACAATCATTAGCAATCAATGGGCCAACTGGGGCGTTCACATCGCTTCGACTGCCCCCGCCCAGAATCCGCCGATGATCTTCAATTCATCGGCACCCAACTCCAAACATCGCGACCTCGGTTCTCCGAATACCGCCTTCGGTGGACCAGGCATCGGAAGCGCAGGTGCTTCCGGACCGACCGCCAACAAAACCGATCTAAAAAACATTTTGATCCTCTCGCAACTTGGCGACAGCTCGGACGACGATGACGATGACGACGACGACGACGACGACGATGACGATGACGATGACCACGACCACGAGTCTGACCGAAACGACAACAGGGTTGGCGGAACCTTTGTCTTTACCTTCGATCACCCTGTCATGATCGACGATGTGAAACTGCTCGACATCGATGCTGGCGAAACAGCCACCTTACGATGGTTCAACGCTGCCGAATCTCAGATCTCGCAATCAACCATCAATGGAGTCGGGACAGGCAATGGCCTGCATACCGCGGCCATCAATGCGCGCGGAGTTTCCAAACTCGAAGTCCAACTCTCCGGCAGCGGAGCTATCACCGAGATCATCTTCTGCCGCAACTTGCTACCATCCAACTCCATTCAAATCGCTGGCCCACCAAACGTACGAGAAGCTTCCACCTATACCCTCAATCTCAATCGCAATGGAAGTCTCATTAACCAGTGGATCGTGAATTGGGGCGACGACACCTACAACTCATACCCGGGCAACACCACCACCGCACAGCATACATTCGCCGATGGTCCAGCTTACACCTCCATCTTGGCATATGGCCTTTCCGCCTCTCACCATGTGTTTGCATCCCGCGAACTCGAACTGGCAATCGGGAATGTTGTTCCAAAGTTGACTATCAGCGGCAATGCGAACGTCGAAGTAGATACTGCGTACATACTCAATCTAGCGAAATTCGATCCAGGGACCGATACCATTGCAGGTTGGCTGATCGATTGGGGAGACAGCACTCCCTATCAATCGCTCTCAGGTAACCCTTCGTCGGTGGCACACAACTTCGCTCGCCGAGGCAGCTACAAAGTCCTCGCACACGCCTTCGATGAGGACTACACCGGCCCACGCCACGCTGCCAGCGGCTCCATCCTAGAAATCGTTGCCCGAGGGGATGAAGGTAGCGAAAACTTCGAGCTTCTTATCGACAACACCGTTGTCCAAGCCTGGACGGCAACCAAAGTACGCCAAACCTATTCTTATCGTTCAGCCACTCCAGTCGCCCCAAATCAAGTCAAGATTCGCTTCACCAACGATTTGGTTGAACCGTCTCGCAATTTCGATCGCAACCTAATCGTCGATCGACTTGTGATCGACAACCAAATCTTCGAAACCGAAGCCGACGACGTCTATTCCACCGGCACTTGGAAACAAGCCGATGGGCTCCAGCCAGGCTACAGACAAAGCGAATCGCTAACCAACAACGGAACCTTCCAATTCGATAACGATGCCAACAACGGTACGGCTGTACAAATCCGAGCTGGTGGCGAAATGGGGGGCGAACAATTCCAGCTTTCCATCGGTGGAACGGTCGTGGGAACGTACACAACCACTACCGCGTTCAAAAACTTCACTTACCAGTCTTCTCGAATCATCGCACCCGATCAAGTTCGTATCGCATTTATTAATGACTTGTACCAACCCAACAACCAAATCGATCGCAATCTGCAAATCGACTGGATGGCACTCATCAACGGCTCCAATAGCCAGCGATACCAAACCGAAGACCCGAGTGTCTACTCTACGGGGACGTGGACTCCTAGCGATGGCGTCGTGTCTGGCTATCGGTTCAGCGAATGGTTGCATGCCAACGGCTATTTTCAATACGCTACCACCCGTACCAATTCCCCATTCGCCACCGAATGGATATCCAACACGTTGACTCTCGCGGTCAATGGAGAGGACACAAAATGCCTGCCGACCATTGACTTCGAACGGGCTGCAAACGGCACATCCCTGACCGCCGGCACACGTATCACCAATCAGTTTGCATCGCTTGGATTGATCGTCTCCACCAACAATGCGTCGCGGCCCGCCATGATCTTCAATTCGGCCTCTCCGACCGGTGGCGATACCGATCTCGGCACTCCCAACTCAGCCTATGGCGGCCCAGGCATCGGCAGTGGTGGCAGTGCTAACAAGACTGCATTGCGCAACGTTTTGATCATCTCCGAAGACAACAACGCTTCGAACCCCAACGATAACGCAACCGGCGGCACATTGACCTTCACCTACGCTCAGCCGACCATGCTGGATGAAGTCCATCTGCTAGACATAGACTACGTCGGCAGCAAGATCCGACTGTTCGCTGCCAATGGCTCCCTCATTAGCGATACACCGATTCCTCGTGTTGGCGACAACAGTTTCCAAATTGTCGCGCTCAACGCGCGCCGCGTCAGCCGCATGGAAATTTTTCTTAACGGCCCAGGGGCGGTAGCGGCCATCGTATCATGTCGGACTAGCTTACCCATTGGCCCTCTGCCTTCAAAATTCTTTGTGGTCGATACCAATGACAAAACCTATCGCTACAGCGACAACGGAACTAGCATCGGTAATTTCACCCAACAATCCTCCGTCAACGCCCGAGGCATCGCCACCAATCGCGATTCCAACCCCGTCTGGATCATTAGCGAAGAAGGATCCACCGACCGAGTCTACGTCTACGACTCCAATTCCGAATCGCTCCTTGGCTCATGGCAACCCACCGGCATCACCACTCCGCAAGGGATCACGACCAACGGAACCGACTTGTGGATCGTCGATTCCTCAACCAAACGCATATCGCGTTTTGCCAATGAAGCGTCGCGCAGGTCCGGTTCTGTGGCATCCACCAGCAGCTTCGCACTCAATTCCCACAACGCCAACCCAACCGACTTGGTCACGGACGGCCAAACAATCTGGGTCGTTGACTCAAATTGCGATAGCGTCTTTGCCTATAGCCTAACTGGCTCATTGCTCAATACTTGGCTCCTCGATTCCTCCAATTCCGATCCGTCCGGAATCACCATCAACACCCGAAGCAACAACGGCATCTATGTTTTGGACAGCGTTGACAAACGGGTCTATAGCTACGCTAGCCGCAATTTCAACAACAATGCCAAGCAGTCTGCGACCAGCAGTTTCCCACTCGCGTCAGGCAACACAAACCCAGTCGGTCTCGCCGACCCTGGCGGACAAACGCAAATCGGAGAAGTTGTCACCGATGCCTTCGCGGTTGCTGGCGCCACCATCGACTGGACGTTCACCGCAACTGCGGGCCAAAAGATCTACGTCAATTTCCAATCGATCACCAATGGCCGAATCGACTCTCAATTGATCGACCCCGCTGGCAACGTCCTCTACAACAAGGGTGGCTTCTACGGTTTCCAACCAACCGAACACGAATCGGGAGTGATTACTGTCGCAACAACAGGTACCTACACGTTGCGACTGAATTCCGCAGAAACCCCTTCGTTCCAATTTCAAGTATGGAACGTACCAGCTCCGGACCTTCGAAGTGTTAGCTTTGGCCAAGTCTATTCAGGTGCCATCGAGTCACCCGGTCGCGAAGACCATTGGAACTTTAACGCCACCGCTGGCCAACGTTTTTACTTAGACATCCTCACTCTCAGCACCGTCTTTCTCGGCTACGTCAACGTCGAAGTCTTTGCCCCAAACGGAACACGCATCTACTCGCGCGATGGCTTCCGCGAAGATTTTCTCGACGGCAGCTTTACAGCCACGACCGCAGGAACCTACAAGATCGTCTACAAGAGCGCCTTCAACGCTTCGCATCTCCCAACCTACTCCTTCCAACTCTGGCAAGTCCCCGCCGATGACATTCGAACCATCGGCTACCGACAGATTGTAAGCGGCGCCATCGAAGTCCCAGGCGCCCACGATCAATGGCGATTTTATGCTGACGCGGGCCAAAACGTATTCTTCGATTTCCTCGACGTGACCGGCGGCGACCTCAATATCACCATCCTCAAACCGGATGGCAGCGTCCTTTCGAACGGGTTCTTCTCACGCGAATTTGGACTCGATCAAGAATGGATTCTGCCCAACACCGGCACCTATACCCTCATTGCCAATCCTCCATTCGATGCTGCTACCTTAAACACCTACCAATTCCAGATCTGGGATATACCCCCAGAAGTTCCCCAACCAGCCACTCTCAATTCAGCACTAGTCGGTGCAATTATTCCCGGCCAAACGATTACTTACACTATCAATGCTAATGCAAACACCCCAGTCTTGCTCGACATCATCGACAATGGCGACTTCAACGTCGGCGTTACGCTCCTGGCTCCCGATGGAAGTGTCTTAGTCAATCGAACGACCCGCGATGCGCTGGTCACCTTGCCGGTCACCGGAACGTATTCGGCACTTGTCTATACGTCAGACCCGCTCGATGCCGATCGCTACGGCACCTATGCGTTCCGCATTCAAGACACGCGTTCACCGATCATGGGGGCCCGAGACAATCTTGGAACCGAATTCCAAATTGCCTTCCCTCGCAACCTGCGTGAAGTCTTCAGCCAGCTTGAGCCCATTTTTTCTCTATCGATCACTTCGGCGGTGAATACCACAGGTACCGTCCAGATCCCAGGCCTGGACTGGTATACCTCGTATGCCGTGACCGCAGGCCAAACGACCACGATTGCCCTGCCGAAAGACGTCGAAAACTACAATTCCGATATTGTTTCCAATCGAGGGATCCTGGTTACTGCCCTCGATGAAGTGGCCGTGTACGGACTCGACCAAATGAAGTTCTCGACCGACGGTTTTACTGCCCTGCCTACCGACGCCATCGGTCGCCAATATTTTGTATTAGGGTACGAAAATACCGTCTCCAACCCGCTCGATGGCGGTTCCAGCCTGACCATTGCGGGCACGGTCAACGGAACGACTGTCACCATCATTCCCACCGCATCTGTCGGAGCGCGCACGGTCGGCGTTCCCTACAGCGTCACGCTCGATCGGGGCCAGTCGTACACACTGCACGTCAATGCACCGCTCGGTGCCGATCTTTCTGGTACTAGCATTACCGCAACGCAACCGATTTCCGTCTTCGGCGGCAATACCGCAGCCCGAGTGCCTGTCGACTTCCTTGCAGCCGACCACCTCGTTGAACAACTCCCTCCCATTGAAACATGGGGCAACCAGTTTGCAACCTCCCCCCTTGCCACCCGAACTCTCGGCGATACGTTCCGAGTCCTTGCCCAACAGAACAACACCGAAGTCCGCATCAACGGTTCTCTCATCGCAACCCTCGATGCCGGAAAATTCCTCGAGCGGATCCTTACCGCTGCCTCCATCATTACCGCTTCGAAGCCCGTCTTGGTCGCTCAGTATTCCAACAGTTCGTCGTTTGACGGCGTGACCAGCGATCCGTTCATGATGTTGATCCCACCAACCGAACAGTTTTTGCGTGACTATACGTTGAGCACGCCATCGACCGGCATCCCGATCAACTACGCCAATCTCGTCGCCACCAGTGCAGCCGTTGGTTCGCTGCGACTGGACGGTACTCCAGTCGCTGCGGCATCCTTTACCTCCATTCCCGGATCAACTTTTCTATTTGCTCGAATCCCGATAAGTATAGGTACACATCGATTCACCGCTGATGTTCCCTTTGGCGTTTCGATCTATGGCTTCGCGGATTTCGATTCCTACGGCTACTTCGGTGGCATGCAGTTTGCGCCACTTAGCGAAGTTGCTAGCCTTGCTCTGACTCCATCCGCCGTTACATTGCCAATGGGAACGCAACACGTTGTGGCCGCGACGATCCTCGATGCGGGCGGAAACGGCATTCGTGGTCTTCGTGTAAGTTTTACCATCTCTGGCATATCCTCCACCCGTACCGTCGATGCTTTTACCAACGCATCTGGCATTGCCACGGTTATGTTGACTAGCTCGCTGTCCGGTTTGGAAACAATCACCGCTTTTGCGGCCGGTCTCACGCAAACGGCCAATGTCCAGTGGCAATCGACCTCGCCGACGCTGCTCGTCGACACGCCTGCTTCTGATAGTTCATTGCCAACGGGTCTGCATATTCTCTCAGGTCGAGCAAGACCAGGAACTGCCTCGGGCTCGATCCGAGAAATTCTTCTAAACGGAAAACACGTTGACTCGCTCGACTCAACCGGCCAGTTTTTTACTCCCATCGAAGTTGTCACGGGCGCACAGTCGTTCAGCGTAACAGCCATCGACAATCTTGGCCAACGCATCACTAACTATGTTGCTGTTATCGGTCTGGCAGATACACTCAACTTGGCCGATCCCACTCAGCTTTCCGACATAACGAACTCGGCCGCCGTTAAATTCACAGGCACGACCTACCATCGAGGTCTGCAGCGGCTATGGGCCGACATGAGTGTCATCAACACGAGCGCAACCCCCCTCGATCCGACCCTCGTTGCACGCGTTGACGGTTTGTCACCCGGCTCGACCTCTATCGGCAACGCTGATGCACAATCACCTACGGGCAAGCCCCTCTACTTCTTCGACAGCGAAATCGTCAACACTGGGCTCGCAACCCTTGAAACTTCTTTGCCGACTCCTGTCGCTTTCGACAACGCCGCCGAAGCTCGCTTCCTGCCAGAGATCACGATTCTAGCCAGGGCCAATCGCGCTCCGCGATTCACTTCGGCCCCGAATCCAACCGTCGCTGTTGGCGGAACATATCGGTACTTCGCCACGACTACCGACCCCGACGGCCAACGCGTTGCGTACTCCGTGCAAAGCGGTCCCGATGGCCTAAGCATCGAGGCTGCAACCGGGGTCGTCTCATGGTCGCCTATTGCAAGTGACCTCGGCACCCATAGCGTTGTTCTACTCGCCAGCGATGGCCGGGGTGGAACTGCCACACAATCCTTCAACATCACCGTTGTGTCGCTGTTGCCAAATCGACCTCCAGTCTTCACGACCGCACCCAACGTTGGCGCGACTTCTGGCACTCTCTACCAATACGCGGCGGCAGCTCGCGATGCCGATGGCGACACCGTCACGTTCGCCCTAACCAATGGCCCCGCAGGAGCGACCATGACTCCCGGCGGCCTGCTTCAATGGCCAAACGCAATCGCCGGAAATCACCCTATTAGAATCACTGCCAGCGATTCACGGAGCGGCGAGTCAGTACAGAATTACACACTCAGCGTCGGCAATCAATCTGGGTTCGCTTCGCCATCGATCTTGTCGACCCCACCCGTCGTCGCCAACCCGAACGCATTGTACCAATACAGCGTTAACGCGACCGATCCTATACAGTCGTCCCTTACGTACCGTCTGCTCAATTCGCCGAGTGGCATGAACATCTACTCCGCCACCGGCGTCATCACCTGGACCCCGACCACTTCGCTCTTAGGCACCAACCAAATTGTCCTCATCGAAGTCCGCTCAGCAGTCGGAGGCGTTGCATCCCAATCGTACGCGGTCAGCGTTCTCGCGCCACAGACCAACGCTGCTCCACGCTTCACTTCGCAGCCAACGCTCATCAGCACGGCAGGCCAAGCCTACAGCTACACGGCCATCGCCACCGACCCAGAGAATCAAACGCTAGTCTATGCGTTAGCGTTCGCCCCCTCGGGCATGACGATCAACTCAACGACCGGGGTCATCTCTTGGCCAACGCCGGTGCTTGGCTCGCAACGAGTCCTGGTCTCCGCCACCGATCCCGCTAGCTTGAAAGCCTACCAGCAGTTTTATCTGTCGGTTCGTGGCATCAATACCGCCCCAACGTTTACAAGCACACCGATCCTTTCGATAGATGCCGGTGCCGCTTATCGCTACGACGCGCGAGCCACCGACACCGAAGATGCCGTCACTTATTCGCTGGTAACGCAACCATCGAACATGCAAATCGACCCACGCGGCGGTTCGATCACGTGGCAGCCAGGCCTGTCGGATATCGGATCAAAAACAGTCGTCGTTCGAGCTACGGACGACCGCGGATTGTTCATCGAACAACCCTACACTTTGGTCGTTCGACCCGACACACTCGCCCCCCAGGTGTCGATGGAACTATCGGATGCGGTCATCGTTCAAGGTGGCACGGTATCGGTTTTGGTACGAGCGACCGACAATATAGCAAACACCAGTCACAGCTTGACCATCGACGGGCAAAGCGTTGCGCTCACGGGCGGCCGGTACACGATCACCAATGCCGTAGCCGGTCTGCACACGCTTGTGGCTACGGCACTGGACTCGAGCGGCAACCCCGGCACGAGTACGCAGAAGCTACGTGTTATCAATCCGGCGGACACCACTCCACCGGTAGTGACGATTGCCCCATCGCTCCCTGGTTCAGTCATAAGTTATTTGACCGACATCGTAGGCTCAGTCATTGCGAGCGACCTGGAATCGTACAACGTCGAGTACGCGCTTGCGGGAACGGACCAATTCAGAACTTTTTTCACATCGACTTCGCAGGTGACCAACAGCAAGCTAGCGACGTTCGACCCAACAACGCTAGCCAACGACATCTACGAGATACGCGTCGTAGCCCAAGACACCAACGGAAACATCGCCAGCCAACAATTCGAACTGACGCTTCAAAACCAAGCCAAGATCGGGAACTACGTGGTTTCGTTCACCGACCTTGCGATTCCGCTAGCCGGATTGCCCATCACAATCGGTCGCAGTTACGACTCGCTCGAAGCTCCCTATAGCAAAGACTTTGGGTATGGATGGCGGCTAGATATAGGCACTCCTCGCATTCGAGAGTCGATTCGAGTAAGCGACTCCGAACGAGCCGGTGCTGGGCCACTTACTGCCAATCCGTTCCGATACGGAACTCGCGTTTACATGACGACTCCCGACGGAATGCGGGTCGGCTTTACGTTCGCACCGGAAGTTGCAGGTGGATTGCTGGAAGCGGTTTGGACCCCCAAGTTCATGGCCGATCCAGGTGTCGATTATCGACTTGAAGTTCCATACACGACTCTTTCTCAAGGGAGCGACGGATCCTTCGGAGTCTACCTGATTGGTCTTCCGTACAATCCCGATACTTATACGCTGATCTCGAAAGCCCAAGTCCGCTATACCTACAATCAATTCTCCGATCTCCAGTTGCAAGAAATCCAAGATCGAAACAACGTAACGCTCACGATTGATGCTACTGGGATCCATTCCTCGGTCGGTCCCGAAATCCGCTGGACGCGTGACGCCCAAGGGCGTATCACACAGATCACCGACCCAACATCGAGAGTCATTCGGTACGAATACAGCCCCGCAGGCGATCTTATTGCGGTGACCAATCCGGTGGGTGATTCCCTGAGAATGGCTTACATGGCCAATCCGTCTCATTTTATCCAGGCGATTACGGACGCTCGTGGAATAACGATTCAAAGCGTTTCGTATGATGCCGACAACAGAAACTCGGGCATTCGTGACGCGGTTGGAGTGTCCACGTCGCAAACGTATGACTTAGCCAATCAGGTGGAATACTTGGGAGATAGGCTAGGATTTGAATCGATTGTTCGGTTCGACAGTCGGGGCAACATTACCAGTGTCACCTACCCACTAGGACATACGGTCTCGACCCTGTACAACGCGGAAAACCGGCCGATTCGCTTTACCGATGCCCGCGGAAACTCGACTCTGATGGAGTACGACAGCAACGGTAACGTTACGAAAATGACCGATGCTTTGGGGAGCGTTGCGACGGTCACCTACAACGATCGCAACGATATCACCTCCAAATCGAACGCTCTCGGGAATAACTCCACTTTCGAATATGACGGTTCTGGAAATCGGGTTGCGATTGTTGACCAGTTAGGGAAACAAACAACCATGATCGTGGATTCCTTGGGTCGCACCGAGCAATTCACGGGACTCAACGGGCTGACTTGGAGGTTTGATTATGGCTCGTTCGATGCACCAACCAGGATTGTTCATCCCGACGGAACCCATCGCGATACGGCCCACGACTCCGCCGGTCAGATGATTGGGCTAACCGATGAAGCTGGAAGACTCGTAAGGTTCAATCGCGATGCTGCTGGACGTGAGACGGGAAGCGTCGATCCAAAAGGCAATCAAGTTCAAGTTATCTACGAGGATGGTTTGGTCAAGGAAACGAGAGACCAACTAGGCCGCGCAACCCGTTATGAATACGATCCCCGTGGCCGAGTGATTCGTCACACAGATGCTCTTGGGGGTACGGTGACGACGCAGTACGACGCCAATGATCGCATCGTTGCGAGGACAGACGAGAACGGCAACACCACTCGCTGGGAATACGACAAGAACAACCGAATCGTTAAGAAGATAAATGCCCTGGGTTTTGCCACGCGAATGAACTACGACCCGGCTGGCAATCTTATCGAAGACATCGATTCGCTAGGTTCCATCACCAGCTATGCTTACGATGCGCTGAATCGTCAAATCTCGACAACGCTCCCTGATGGTTCTGTGACACAAACTAGTTACGATGCCTTGGGCAACCGAACCATGGTGATCGGCCCGCGAGGTGAGACGACGCAGTTTGTGTACGATGCGGCCAATCAACTGATTCGAATGACCGACCCCATGTTGGGTGTCTACCAATGGTCCTTCGATGCTGCGGGAAATATTACGTCCTCGGTTGACCCGCGAGGGAACACCACAACGCGTCGCTATGACAACCGCAACCGATTGATCGAAGTCGCCGATGCGCTCGGGTTTGTGACGCGGTACGACTTGGATAGCGTTGGGCGAATCCTCAAAATTACAGATCCGGAACAAACGCAAACGGCGTTCCAGTACGATTCGCTTGGTTTGCTATTGTCTAGTACGGCTGCCGATGGCGGTACCTCTCAGTTTCAATACGATGCCGTCGGAAATCGCTTGCGCACCCAGGATCCACTGGGGCGAATTTCGCTGACAAGATACGATGCTTTGGACCGACCGATCTCTACGACCGATCCCAAGGGAGCCGTTACCACCATGCATTATGATCCGGTAGGCAATCTTACTCGGTTGACCGACGCGTCCGGAAATGCAACTCTGTGGCAATACGACGCATTAAATCGGGTTTCTCAGCGCACGGATCCTTTCGGTGTGGCCGAAAGTTTTGTCTACGACAACGTCGCCCTAGCGTGTGGATGCGCTTCGGCCAACGGTCGAGGCAATCTTTCAGAATACACGGACAAGCTTGGGCGAAAAACCGTTTTTAAATACGACACCCGAAACCGAAATACGGAAATCATTTACCGCAATCCAGACGGCTCCAACAATGATAAAGTCTTCGTTTCGTACGATGCCAGTAGCAACATCACGTCGCTCAAAGACAACGACAGTCAAGTTTCCTTCACCTACGATTTCAACCAACGCCAGTTAACCTCGGACAATGCAGGAACGGAGGGAATTCGCCGAACGGTACTGAATAGCGCATGGGATAGCGCTGGCAATCGAACTGCCGTTACCGATAGCGATGGAGTCTCGGTTCAATCGCTCTACGATGCGCGAAATCTAGTATCGCGACGAACTTGGTCTGGTCCGACCGGACCTTTAGGCGTCGAAAGCGCCCGCGAGGATTTTACCTACAACGGTCGCGGCCAAACGACTTCCATGCAACGTTACTCCGACTTGCAAGGGAATCAGCTTGTTGCCAAAACCATTCGAACTTACGACTCGGTGGGAAGAACGGATCTCATTTCCCATCTTTCTGCGGTCGACGCGGTGATGGCTCAGTTTGATACCGATTGGAATGTCGCCGATGAATTGGAGGCTTGGACGATCGATGGTCAGCGATCCAGTTATCAGTACGACTTGACTGGACAACTGACTGTAGCAGACCACACCACGCCGGTGATTCCGAATGAAGCCTACAACTACGACGCGACAGGGAATCGGATTGGTCCGAACAAAACTATTGGCGAGAACAATCGATTGCTCTCGGACGAGCGATTTGACTATGGTTACGATGCTGAGGGGAACACCGTATCGAAGCTTGAACGGGCGACGGGCAAAGTGCAATCCTTCCAGTTCGATCACAGGAATCGAATGACGCACACCGAGACCCTTTCCGGCGCAGGAGTGGTCTTATCCAGTCTCGACTATCGTTACGACGCGATTGGTCGTCGCATTTCACGAGCTCTCGACCCGGACGGGAGCGGCCCTGTCGCTCCGACCGTTCAGGCATTCGTATACGACGGGTCCGATATTTGGTTGGATGCGGACGTATCAGGAACCTTGACCGCCCGGTACATGCATGGCGACGCGGTCGACCAACCGTTAGCCCGTTACCGACCTGGGGCGGGGACGGCGTGGTACTTAGCGGATCATCTTGGCAGCGTACGGGCCATTGCGGATAGTTCGGGTGCCATCATCGACCGAATTACGTACGACTCGTTTGGCGGAATCGTGCTTGAGACATCCCCAGCGAGCGGTGATCGGTTCAAGTTCACGGGTCGCGAGTGGGATGCCGAGGCAGGGCTCTATTACTACAGATCGAGGATGTACAATCCTTCGTCGGGCAGATTCCTAAGCGAAGACCAACTCGGCTTCGCGGCGGGAGACGTAAACCTCAACCGCTTCGTCGGCAACATGCCAGGAAAGTACACCGACCCGAGTGGCAACATAGCGATGGCCGAATATGGGGCAGCTCTGGGATTCAGTCGCATTGGGATTGCATTTGCGTCAGGCTTTGCGGGGTACAGTTTTGGTTACACCTGCGGGTACCTCAACGCGGTTACGGTGCAAGGCCTCAAAGGAGACGAGGCCGAATTTTACGCGAGGCGTCTAGGCTTAATGGTGGGCACCACCGACCTTTCGGCGTCGCTGACATTAAACTTCAAAGGGAATATTGGGGCCGAGATTTTTGGCGTAGGCTTATTCGGTGCGGGCGCGCTTGGATTATCCTTAGCAGAAAAACTGGCCACCGGCGAAAAATCCGCCGAAGGCCCCGCCGTCATCGCTTCAAACATATGTGTTGCAGTTTCGATCGTGGGAGGATATGGTGTTGGAAAGGCGGTAGGGTGTGCTGGCGTTGCATTAAGCAAAGCGCCTAGGAGTGCAATATTCAGCCCTATAGACCAATTTGCGTTAGGTCGGGGCTTTCCGACTGACGTAATAAAGCAGAAGGCATGGGACGTTTATCAACGTGCTGCTAATTCCAAGGGACTCATTATCGGGTTTCACAATGACATTGTGAATCACGGCACAAAAAATGGTTTGGACATCCTTGCTTTCTCGGAGAAAGCGTTGGGTATATATGGTGATCAGTGGTGGTACATCAATAAGGCTTGGCTTGACGGAGGAATTGATGCGGGCGTTCCGGTTGCTCTCGTGTCCAGAGGCGAAGATGTCGCAGAGGCACTAGAATTGGCATTAAGAACTGGAAAGGATACAGGCCTAACCAGGGAAATCAGATATCTGTTGATGCGGGGTCATCCCTATTCTGCCTGCCAATAATCTGTTTGGGGAGAGGTTAAATGATCGATGGATTGGAAAACTCGAATGGTGGTCAGACAGCCAAATGTATTTCTACGATTAGGAACTTCGTAATCGCAATTCGTCCTACTCGTTATTCCACGGAAGATATTGGGGGGAGCAAATTGCTTGACGCTGAATTAAGGCTAAATGAATCTTGGAACTATTTTGAAACACTTTCGCTACATGAATGGTCGATCTTGCGAGAACAGATCTCTCGCACCGAAGAAATGTACCTTTGGTACTACGCAATTCGCATGGCGGAAATGGCAGTGAGAAAAAACGACGAGTGTTTCATACACTTTGGAATTTTGGCGCTGATTGTAGATGGCAGGTTTACAGATGATCGTGACGTCTATACTGCTCTCGCATTGTTGCTCGACGCGGCGAAGCGAATCGGAGCGCATGTTATCTCACTTTTCAAGAAACCTGCAGAAATGGGATCAACAAAGCTCCGTGAAGCAATTGAGAGGTTTATGGACGAACGCGGTGGAGAAGTCTCAATGGAACACGTCCTGACAGGTTTAGGTTATGCAGCATTCGGTTCGGGAGAGACTTTTTGCTATCGTTCGACGGTTTAGCTTCCGGCGATGGATCATGTGTTACGGGCCGAATTGTGGTCGCATTTTTGGCCGAATTGAGACTGTAGAGATTTAGGGCTCATTTTCGGGGTGTTGGCCGAATTGTTTTGAACTCTGGAGAGACGGTTGAAGTGTGAATTGGGAAGTTCGAAGTTCGAAAGCGGGATCGGCTGAATTATGGCTCATCCGAATAAATCTGCAACACAGCAGCGGAAGTAAATTCCACGAAGAAGTTTTGGGTCACGTGACATCTTGCTGAGTTTCTTTTGCGTTAGTTTTATCAGCTCAGGCTTGCTTGTTGCAGTATGAGATTTGAGTTCTTGGTGCTTTAAGTGATTCCAAACCTTTTCGTCCGGATTCCAATCGGGTGAGTATGGTGGAAGGTAGAAGACGTGCAGTCGTGGTCTTGATGCAAGGTAGGCTTGCATTTGCTTGGTCAGGAACAAAGGTGTCAGGAGTCATTGTTTCGCAACATGTTCGGAACGAGTCTTGGCGAATCTTTCGGCCAACCAACTTCGCTATAGCCAAGCGGCAGCAGGTCGAACGTCCTACGGCTATGACTTGGCAGGAAATCAACAGTTGGAACAACCGCCAGCGGGATCTCGCACGACGACTACTTGGGATTACGAGAATCAGCCAATCTTGTATCTCCTTCCGGACGCTTCGCGGGTGACCATGAGTTACAACTCGGACAGTAGGCGGGTAACCAAGCAGACGGCGAGCGAGACTGTCAAGATCGTATGGGACCCAGTCGCAGATGCATATCTAAGTGAGCTCGACTCCTCGAACGCAACGCAAGTTGTGTACACGCAGGAACAGCAACAATTTGGGCGAGTGATCAGTCAGCGTCGATCGTCGACGTCAAGCTGGTACCAGACGGATTCACTTGGTTCGACGCGGGCGCTGACAAACGCGAGCCAGGCTGTTACCGATACTTATCTCTGCGACGCCTGGGGTAATCCGATCTCAAGCACAGGGACAACGGTCAATCCGTTCCGCTGGGTTGGCAACATTGGTTATTACTTCGATACCGCAACCGGCCTGTACTACATCCGCGCTCGAACCTATCAACCGACCACCGCACGTTGGACCAGCGATGATCCGCTGTTCGCGATGCTGGCATTGGCAGGGAGGCTCACCAGAGACCCTATCGGGTACACTGTGTTGGAAAACGGTCTTTATCAATTCATTGGTAAACGATTGCTTTCATCAATTGATCCGAGCGGAATGATATCGATTGCGTTTCCAGTTGGTAATAGAATCGACGGGCAGTGTGGTAAGGAACTAACGCCGTTGCGGTTGTCTCCGAGCTGAAGTACTCGCTCGGGATGCCGTTTCGAAAAATCAGCCGTTTCTTTCAATCCAGTTTCGGCCTTACGTTTTCTCCTGGCGGTATTGTACGTGCGACCCAAAGCGTTGCGAACAAGTCCAAAGGCTTGATATCCGTTTTGAAGCTGCAAATTGCCAATCGAGACGTGGTTCATGGCGATGAGACTGGTCACAGTTAGTTTCGGATTGCTTTCCCGTTTCTGCTTTTGGTTTATCCTCTGGCATGAAATTATCAGTATCAACTTTTGGCTTGCCGGCTTCGATCTCCCCGTAACAAAACGCTGCAGCTCGTTTCCAGTCGTTGCCGTGATGGAATGCGACCCATAGAGCGGCACAAGAGTACCAACGTCCGCTAGTTCCGTTTGTGTTCATGTTGGACAATGGACACGCTGCACCGCTCTTGACCGTGAATCCGAGTTTCCTGTTTGACGTGAACACCTCACCTGTCGGCTGTCCCGACTGTGAATCTGGACGGATCCAGAATTTATCGTAGACGTGTTTATAGCCTTGACGGGTTAGAATCGCTTCTGGGGTGTCCAGTCCAATCGACTCAAGATACTGATCGATAATTGATTCCCCATCGTTCGCCGTATATTCAACTGTTGGCTTTGGAGTCTCCATCTCCGCCAAAATAAAATCAGATAGCTTGTACCGCTTGTCGCTGGTTTTGAAGATTCGGACACGATTACCAGACTTAACCCGAAGCGAACCAACTGGACGTAGGATCCGGTCTAGGTTTGCTGTACCATCGATAGTTCCTGGTGAAGCATGTCTCCGTAGTTGCTCAAGCCATGCAGTCGAGACCCTGCCTAGTTCGGTTCTCTCATCCTCGGAAACAATGTAGTGCGGCTCTGCAAGAATCCAGTACGCATGAAAACCACCTGCGTCCCCATTCGTCTCGACAATCATGCTCGGCTCGCATGGCATCTTATCGATAGCCTCAAGCATCTTTTCACGGGTTAGGTATCGATCATCCTTACCAGCGTCAATGTCCAAGTGAAACGATACAATCGCCTCCACTTCCGCAGTTCCTCCGATGGCGTATGGTGACCGCGACAGTGTTCTGTTGTGATCCATGAGGTTTACTTTGATGAATAGATCTGTCGTGTAGGACTCAATAAACGCGGCACATTGTTCAATCTGGAACGACTTGAATGTCGCAGCAACTTGATTGCGACAGTCTTTAATCAGAACGATGTCGCCGTAGGTGGCTTTACCGTAAAGCGTTTCGAGATATTCGAGTGACGTTGTTGCATTCAAGATGTCACCTCGTTCGGGTAGACGTCTGGCATACAACCTTCGCCGGTTTTTTGGAGTCGTGCAAAAACGTAGACTTGACAATCGCCATCTTTATCGACGTAGACGGCAACAACACCATCGTCATGCTTCACGTTTACCCAAAGGTTCCACTGACACATTGGGTCAAGTCGTAAACCATCGTATGGTCCACCTTTGAGAACCAACCGGTCCTGCAGCTTGTAGGCGAATTCTAAAAGTAGGTCTTGATCTTCGCGATCTAACTTTGTCCAGATATCATCTAGTTCTTGTTTTCTCACGATCGCACCTCGACAATCTCAAGCTCAGCGACTTGTTTAGACGGCACCGGCTCAGCGTCGTGTTTGTCGTCGTGGGTTTGCGCCAACTCGGCTTTAATCGGCTGCCCGTAAATGCCGGCGGGATAGCCATTTTTCCAGAGTCGCAGTATTTGCCATTCCTTGAGTTTCATGATAAAATTCCGTTCGAGTGATGTTTGAATCCGATTGCCCTCGGATGAAAAATGAGAATGGCTCGGCTTGCACCGGGCTGTTTTCGTTTAACGGCCCATCGTGCTAGTGCGGGCTTCAATGAATCGCGTCAATGCTTGCGTGCTGGTGAAGATGTTGCGTCCGCCCAGTCGAATGGCCTCCAGCTTGATTCCACCAACGCCGCGATGAATCCATCGGGTTAGCGTCGCCTTATCCGGTCGAATGCCAGTTAGATTGGCAAGTTCAGAGCGTGCCTGCGTGAGGGTTAGAACATCCTCGGTAAGAATCCGAGATACAACCGCGGCCACATCTATTGTTTTCGCCATAAAAAAACTCCCTAGTTCGATGCCAAGAATTGCAACACCAGGGAGTATCGAAGTGGTTAAAGAAAAAGTCTAGAAGCAAAAAGCCTAGCTCATCGCATCTCATCGCATCTCATCGCATCTCATCAGATGTTTATTCCTTTTACAGTCCGAACCCAATCCAAGACCTCGGCCCGTGGATATGTTTTGTCCTTGATTCCACCAATTGCAACAGGGAATCCAAGCTGTTTTGCCCACCCCCTGACTGTCGGAAATGCGGGGGTAGGCCTATGCGACTTGCAACACTCGTGTAGGTCTCGGAGAGTAATTGTTTCGACTTTAGTCGTGCCTACGATGTTCTCGATTCCTCCTACGATGACTTCGCAACGACTCCTTAGGTAATCCAATCGCTTCGTAATCGGGCTGGTGAAACCGAACACCAATAGAAACTCTTTTGGTAGTTCGTTCGTTGTCTTGTCATAGCAATACTCCCCCCGTATCTCCCCCATTTCTTCGTTCCAAAGTTCCAAATCATCAAGAAACCTTGCGAGTTCGGAGAC
Organism: Pirellula sp.; assembly: GCA_031374925.1. Classification (GTDB taxonomy): domain Bacteria; phylum Planctomycetota; class Planctomycetia; order Pirellulales; family Pirellulaceae; genus JBKCUI01. Next base: position 22,060 of record JANMHA010000161.1, read on the forward strand.
GAATGCAAAATCGTCAAAGCACTGATAATTCGACTTCCAATCATTGCCTTCAATCCATTGCTCTTTGCGTAAGTTGTCGATTAGTTCTTGATGGTTACGAGCAAAATACTCTCGATCTTCCAAAGACAAAAAAGCCTTTAGTTCATCCCGCACAAACAGTTGAATCGGTCGCAGATTTTTCATAGATACCTCTAGTTTTGAAAGAATCGCTGCAACCCACGCCACCGACTAGAGGATCGATGGCAATGGGTTACGCGGGGTAGCTACTCCCCTGGCGAATGTGATGATTGTACTTTATTCCGCGTGCAGCAATCGTTTGATTTACTGACTGGCCTTTTCCAACGAGTCAAACGCTTGGTCTAAGTCCTTCCGAGTCTCGTTCGTCGGGTCGATTCGAATAATCTCCCGCATGGCCTGCGAAATCGCTTCCAGTGCGGTTTCTATAATTGGGTAGTCATTGGTCCACCTCCTTCACGGATAGGCTTGGCGCGTGCTGTGCGGCCTCTATCGCCTTACGTTCGCTTACCTTGGCGTAATGCTCGGTCATGCTAATGTGGGAATGACCCAAAAGAGCTTGTGCGGCTTCCGGTCCAAGTGCATCGCGTACCGTTGTTGCTGCCAAGTGCCTGATTTGGTACGGGTGCCATGATTCAACACCGGCCCGCAATGCAGCTCGTTGAATTGATTGGCGGTAAGAATGAAAATCGAAACACTCCCCCGGCGTTTTACGCGGGTTCTCACTCGCTCGGCGTACTTGGGACGGCTGAACCTTAGATTTCCTATCGGCCCGTTTTTTGGCTTGCCACCATGCAACGCTTTCTGCGGGTGAAAAACAGAATGCCATCGGGTTTCGGTTCAGATAGTTCGTTACTTCATCCCGCGCATCACCAACGATGGGTATTGCTCTGGCCTTGCCTTTGTTGGCGGTTTTATGCTTGATTGGACGATACATCCAGACGGGTCCAGTTCGGTCGATATCGCAAGGGCGCATCCGACATAGTTCGCTTGGTCTCATGCCTGTTGCAACATGGACAATGAGCATTGATTTCAGAACGGGGGACAGCTCAACCGCTGTTTTGCGTACCGCATCAATTGCAACGGGTGTTACCGCATTTGTTTCGGGTGCATCGGTTTGACCGCAACGAAGTGCATCCACGGATCGAAGCCTAGTCCATGTCGATTCCGTTACCAACTCCTCGGCCACGCCCCATCGGAACATCCTTCGAGTACAGTTCGCCAATCGATTGACGTACACCCTGGCCAATCCCGCATCAATCCAACGCTGTCGTTGTCGCTGCAGTGCTCTCGGCCCATATTCGGCAATGAGTAGTTCCCCGTCGAATTGCTTCAACTCGTCGCAAACTTGGATTAGCCTGTGAAGTTCTGATTGGCTTTCTGCATACCGCTTGGCAATGAATACGCGGTAAGATTCTGCCAAGTGTTTAACTTGGAGCGGTCTCTCGGCCTGATTTGTTTCGACAATCCTTGTTTGCGGACTAAAGACCGCGTTCGCTCTTTCGATCAGTTCCTTGGTATCGAATCCATTGGGTAGCTTGCAACCGTTTTTCTGATATTCCGACAGCAAAACCGCATACCTTGCGTGTGCCTCGGGTGATCCATGTTTGCCAAGGTAATAATCTTGGCCATCGATTCGAACGACAGATTGCCCAGAAATGTGGGCTTGGATGCGTGGTGCATCGGATTTTGGCCTAGCCATACGAACAACTCCCCTTACGTTGTCGCCCATACTTTTGGTGTACTAGCTGACTAGTACATTTTCTCAGTATGAACTACAGGTTTGAAGGGTCGCTCGGGGAATTCCCGGTACGCGGTATGTTGCGTCCGACCAATGAAAAGACTGATGAATCTGAAATACACCCATCAGGATTCGAACCTGAAACCCTCGGTTCCGAAGACCGATGCGCTATCCAGTTGCGCCATGGGTGCAGCTACTTCTATATTGTTTATAGAAAAGCAGTGTGTCCGTCAATTGCCGTTACCTTAAGTTTCAAAGCTTCTTTTCCAAAAAACCAAGTAAAGCGTCAGCTGCCTCTTTTTGACGTGCACTCCGCCGCGTTAGATCCTCCAAATCGATAGACGGTGGAGATTCTAGTTTCGTTGACTGGACGTCTAATCGTTGTCTTTGAATGTCTCGCCTCACAATCGCACAGTACACCTGGCCGTCCATCCCGGCTGGTGCACCTGGACCCAAGTGGCCTGTTATGGCTGCTGCGATCGTTGCCTCCGGCGTTTTCTCTAATATCGCTTTTGCCAACGCGATGGTCACTTCGGCACTGACCGGACCCATGGCTGGATCAGCCAAAAGCTCGGAAGAAATCCCTAGCCATGCCGTTTTAGTGGAGGTCCTATAAACGACCATCGATCCGCACAAAAATTCAGAAATACCAGGGATTTTCCCCAGTTCCGCTGCCACCAAGCCTGCTGTACAACTCTCCGCCAAGACCAGCCGATCACCGCTGTCCCGCAACCGATCGCGCACTCTCCGCAACACTGAATACAATAGGGATGGTTGATCACCCGTCATTTCGCTTTCCATTTTTGCAGCATGAGCCTAAAACAAGTCGAAACTGTTACAAAACCGCAGACACGTGCACGTCCACTGCTCGGAACCAACATACCATCTTTTTGTTTTGAAACGATCCAAGAGCTATCCCACTACGCGGCCCACCTTGTGGCAGGACTTGTGCGAGAACGAGCCGCTCTGGGGCAACGAACGGTGATTGGGCTGCCCGCTGGCTCCACACCGCTAACAACATTTCGAGAGCTGATTCGACTGCACCGCGAAGAGGGGCTGGACCTATCGGGAGTTGTCCTTTTTTCGTTGGATGAGTACTACGGTTTGCCAGCCAATAGCCCGCAATCCCACCGTGGTTGGCTCCAAGAACAACTCCTCAATCACGTCAATATCCCACTTGACCAAGTCTATTTCCTAGACGGACAACTCCATCCAAGCGATATCGATCTGCACTGCCGACGTTACGACGAAGCGATCCAGCACGCAGGCGGACTTGATCTCGTCATCTTAGGTATTGGACTCAATGGCCATATCGGCTTCAACGAACCCTTTTCGGTGCGTCGAAGCCGAACTAGACTGTGTACCCTCGATCCAATCACCCGTCGCAGTGTTGCAAGTGACTTTTTCGGTGAGGAAAACGTGCCAATCCAGGCACTCACCGTTGGTTTGAGCGGGATACTCTCCGCCAGACGTATCCTTTTGTTGGCGATCGGTGAACATAAATCCAAGATAGTGGTCGAAGCCCTCGAGCGCCCTGTTAGCGATCGGGTTCCGGCATCCTATCTACAAGAGCATGGTGATGTACGTGTGCTGCTGGATGGACCGGCCGCATCTATGCTCAAGGGTGCTTCAACCCCTTGGCTGCTCGGTAACGTGAAATGGGACGATGAACTCATCAAACGAGCTACTTTGTGGCTGTGTGCACAAGCGGGCAAGGCACTGCTGAAACTGGATGCGGATGATTTTCGCGCGCATGATCTCCATCAACTCCTGCGCCATCATGGTCCAGCTGAAGCGATCTCGCAAAGGGTCTTTCGATGGATGCTCGATACCATCGACTACCATCCGGCTGGCACCGAGCCCAAAAAAATCGTTTGCTTTAGTCCGCATCCGGACGATGACGTCATCAGTATGGGGGGCACGTTGATTCGCCTCAACGATGATAAACACGAAGTCCATGTCGCGTACATGACCAGCGGGAACATTGCCGTCTTCGACCATGACGCACTTCGTGTGGCAGAACTCGTTGCCGACTACAATCAGCTGTTTGAGATCGAAAAAGATCAATCTAGTCGCCTAGCAGATCAAGTGCGCGAGGCCATCAACCAGAAGAAGCCAGGTCAACCAGATGTGGAATCGATTCTACGAATCAAAGGTCTAATACGCCGCAGCGAAGCTCGAGCCGCCGCTATCGCCATCGGTTGCAAATCTTCCAACTTGCATTACCTCGATCTCCCTTTTTATCGGACCGGTACCATCGCGAAAAAACCTGTCGGCGACGAGGATATTCAGATCATCGAAACGTTGCTTAAAAATTTGTCGCCCGATCAAATCTACGTGGCAGGGGATTTAGCGGACCCGCATGGAACACATCGGGTGTGCGCCGAAGCGATTTTTGCAGCATTGATGCGAAAGACTGAGCGCGGTGAAAAGCTACCGGACGTACTGCTTTATCGCGGTGCTTGGCAAGAGTATCCGATGCACGAAATCGAGATTGCTGTTCCTCTAAGTCCAGGCGATTTGTCGCTCAAACGCCAGTCGATATTCATGCATGAAAGCCAGAAAGACAAGGCATTGTTTCCCGGGAGCGACCCTCGCGAATTCTGGCAAAGGGCCGAAGATAGAAACCGGGGCACGGCGGATTCCTACAATCGAATCGGCTTGCCGGAGTTCTTTGCTCTCGAAGCCTTTGCGCGCTGGAAGGGAAAACCCATTTAGGCGAGCGACGGGTAAGAGTTTGCCAAACCATGCATTTTGAGTTGAATCATTGGTTTGCAGTTTGTCGTTTGTAGTCTTGGTCCCGTTCGTCTGTTAAAAATTGGATTTCACGTTGCTCACCTGCATTGGACGTCGGATGGTCCTGTCTATTCCGGCGGGCCCTTTCGTAGAATGCGTCGCTTCCCGTAATGTCCCCTTGTCTCAATGCGATAGTGCACAGTAGGATTAAATCGAGACTCAGTAAATGACCATCCGGGGCGAAGGTCACGTTGCCACCGCCAGCAGATGCGGTTGCAGCCCAGTTTACCTTCAATTCTGCAAAGACGCATTGACATTGGCCAAACCATAGAGCAGGCACAAAATCAAAGGATAGTAGTCGCACGGAGCCCTCGATGGAAAGAAAACGGAGTCATCTAAACCGGGCTGAATGCGTGTTGTTTGCAAGTTTTCACGCAAGCCCCCTACTAGGAATCTGCGCGATCGAAGCAGTTGTCCACCGGGAAATCACAAGAATACCTGTGACTTTCGTTGGGTGTTTCCTGACAGACCTGTGATTCAGGTAAATCGCCGACTAGAATAACGCACTACCCGGTTGTGTTTTTCTTGATTTACTTGCGCTGCTTGAAATGGATTCGGCGGTTGGGGCGACCAATTCATGTCTACGGATTCAAGTCTGATGTCGTCTGAGACGACTTTCCGTGGCAAGCGTTTGTTTCCGCTTTATTTTAGCCCGATTGAATCGTTGTTCATCGCGGATGATCGCCCCGACTATCCAATGGCGTTTATCGTTCAGATGACGTTCAAAGGCAACGTAAACCGTGCCGTGTTCGACGAGGCGTTGCAACTTGCCTTAGCAAGGCATCCGCTTCTGAAATCGCACCGTAAAATTGCCAAACAGCGATTGCCTTGTTGGGTGTACGCCTCCGAAACGATGCCGGTCGTCGATTGGGGAAACGAAGGGGATCCTATCGAGTTACCGAACGGCGAATCGATCAATCTCGAAAGAGAAGTCGGACTTCGGATTTGGATTCGAGAGAACTCGGACGCCACAGTGATGACGATGCAGTTTCATCATTCGTGTTGCGACGGAATCGGTGGGTATCGGTTCATTGGTGACCTACTGGCCCTTTACGGCCAACGAACAAGCTTTGATCCGTCTCTTTACGAACTCTCTCCGCTCGATCCGGAGTTGCTTCGCAATCGAAAAATGCGAATGACCGAATATGCGTTTCGCGGCAAGACATGGCAATTGCATTGGCGGTGTTGGAAAGAGTGCGCAAAACTTTTTCGAAGAAAGATATCTCCGCTTGCCCCTCCTGCTCACGCGTCTGCAGAGTCAAGTCTCGCAAACTACCCATATCCGCAAATTGTTGTTTCATCGTTTGACCGCGAAACTCACGCTCGTCTAACGAGTGCTGCTAACGAAAATCACATTACCACGAACGACTGGCTGATCGCCGCGCTATTCAAGACGTTACAAGACTGGAATGTCCTGTACAAGTCGCCAGTGAACACAAGTTGGATGAGAATCATGATGCCAACCGACATGCGCGATGCGGAAGACTATGGTATGCCTGCCGCCAACATTGTCAGTTACACGTTCTTGGTTCGGAGCATGCGTGAAAGTCAAAACGCGAAATCGCTGTGCGCCGGAATTTGCCGCGAAACAGCCTTGATCAAACAGGAACGACGCGGAATCCTATTCGGTGATACTCTGGGAGGAGCTATGCAGTTCCGTTGGCTTTTGCCCTTCATGGCCTCCGGTAAACGCTGTTTGGCAACGGCGGTTTTGTCCAACGCTGGAGATCCTTCCAAACGATTCATTGCCAAATTGCCACGATCCAAAGGGCGAATTGTGGCTGGAGATCTTGTTCTGGAAAACATCATCGGCGTCCCGCCAATCAGAATCAATACGCACGTCACGATATCCGTTATCTCCTACATGCGCAAACTCGAAATCTGTTTAAGATGTTGCCCTCGTAAGTTTAGCGCCTCGGATGCACAACGCCTGAGCGCTATGTACACAAAATCGATCCGCGAATTGCTGGAATGATTCCAGCCGCACGAGCGAAGGGCTTCGCTCGTCCACGAGCCAATAACTCATGCGGCGATTATTCCTATTAGGCGATTATTCCTATTACTCGTAGCAGCCTTACGCCGACGAAGGCAACGACGCCGGATACCGGGATGGTAAACAACCATGCCCAAGCCATCCGTTCGACGACCGTCCATTTCAGAGCATTGAACCTTTTTGCGGCACCGACCCCCATGATCGCCGCCGAAATATTGTGAGTTGTCGAAACAGGGATCCCAAAATACGTTGCTAATCCAATCACCGTGGCGGAGGTTGTTTCAGCGGCGAATCCATTGACCGCGTGCAACTTGACCATTTTGTGCCCCAATGTTTTGATGATGCGCCAACCGCCGGCCGCCGTTCCAGACGCCATCACGAGCGCGCAAGTGACTTTGATCCATGTTGGGATTTCAAGTTCTTTTCCTGGGATCATTTCGATCTTTAGGAATGTCATCCAATCAGGCAAGTTTCCAAGTCGACCATCAGCGGTCCCCGAAGCCAACGCCAAGGCGATTATCCCCATGGTCTTTTGCGCGTCATTGGTCCCATGCATAAAGCCCATTCCGGCTGCACTGAAGATCTGCAATTTGCCAAAGATCGCATTCACCCAACGAGGCTTCCAGCGTCTAAGAAGAAAATAAAGCGACGTCATAATGGTCAAGCCGAGCATAAAGCCGGCTATGGGCGAACCGATCATCGGCACAACGACTTTCCATAAGAGCCCCTTGCCCTGATACCAATGCTCCTTGTTTGGCAGCGACCAGATCACGACGCTCCAACGATCAGCCGCCCCAACCGTGGCCCCGACCAAGCCACCCACCAAAGCGTGACTGGAACTGCTTGGCAACCCCCAATACCAGGTCACTAAGTTCCAAAATATTGCCCCGATTAAAGCGCACAATATGACTTCCTGGGTGACCACACTCGTATCGACTAAGCCCGATGCAATCGTTTTTGCAACCGCCGTGCCCCACAACGCCCCTAGCAAATTCGTAATCGCTGCCAACACTACCGCTTGTCGAGGGCTTAGCACCTTGGTCGATACAACGGTAGCGATCGAATTGGCCGTATCGTGAAAGCCGTTGATGTACTCAAAGATGAGTGCCACCAGAATCACGAAAAGAATAAGTGTCATAATAGCTATTGGCTAAGAATTCTTCATTACGATGTGGGTGACCGCGTTTGCCGCGTCGCGACATCGATCGATAACTTTTTCGAGCAAGTCGTGAAGGTCACGAACCATCATCGCTTGAATGGGTTCGTATTGGCCTCCATAGACGCCGCCCAACAGGTTTAAAATCACGTCATCCGCTTCGGACTCGATCGATTGCATCTGATCATTCAAAGTCTTCATCTTCTCTAGTGAAGGCATCTTTCGAAGCTGTTTGATCATCTCGGCCAACGTTGCGGTTGCCCGTTCGATCAAAACGGTCTGTTCCGAGAAATCAACGCCCTCCAATCTTTGCGGAGCTAAATTGAAACGTTCTGCAAATTTCTCAATCGTCTTACAGGTTTTGTAAAGCGCGTAGGAAAGCATCTCGATGTCTTCGCGTTCGAGACCCGTGACAAACGTATGTACCAGCTCACGACTAATCTCATCGGTGATGAGTTTGTCATTCCCGCGGGCTTTGGCAAAGTCATCGAGTGGTTGTGATCGCTTGCGGTTCTTGAGTAATTCAACTAGCAGGTGCGTCAGCGCCAGCGTTTCCGCAGCGCTGGCTTCCAACAAATCAAAGAACTTATTGTCACGACTAAAAAAGCTTTGAATCGAGAACATGACGCTCAACAATTAGGTTTTCGAATGGCAGTTAGGAAGAATGATAGCTATCCTACCTGATCGCAAGAATTATGCGATAAGGCTCGACTATTCAGCTTAGACGGAACCAATTGTCGTCCGTTGGACTACCCACGACTTTGAAGTCCTGGCGAAACAAAGCGACGCTCAGCGATCGAAAAGCCATACTGAACAATCAGTGCCAAAAGCGCGGCTGGAACCGCGCCTTGGAGAATCAACGGGATACTCGACAGCCGAATTCCGGTCAGAATTGGAGCCCCATAACCGCCCGCTCCAATAAATGCCCCGATGGTTGCCGTCCCTACATTGATCACAGCGGCCGTTTTGATGCCGGACAAAATGGACGGGAGCGCCAATGGCAATTCCACCAGTCGCAGGCGAGCACGCCGTCCCAAACCAAGCACATCTGCGGATTCAATTGTCGCTCTGGGGATCTGCGTCAAGCCAGAATAAGTGTTTCGCACAATTGGCAAAAGGCTGTAAAAGAATAACGCAGCAATGGCTGGATATGCTCCCAACCCAAAGACAGGGATCATGAACACTAAAATGGCCATGGACGGTAAAGTCTGGATGACGCCGACCACACCAAGAATCGTTTGACCGAACGCTTCATTTCGAGCGGACAAGATGCCCAAGGGGATCGCCGTCGCGATTGCAAGCGAAAGGGAAATGACCACAAGGAAAAGATGTTCTAGGGTGTTCTTGGTCAACCTGCCAGCAAACCGTTTCCATTCCGCCATCGGGCCGATTCCTAGATACGGTATGGTTAGGTGCATTTTTTCGTTTAAGAAAGCAGCCGCAACATTTGTTTCTAACTCCCGGTCCAATCTCACCCTGGCCGTCATCCTTGTCATGGCCTTGGAATCGATCGCATTTTCAAGTTGCAAAAAGGCAGTCGCTACTTTCGGTGCACGATCCTTCAAGTCCTTCCGCATCAAGATGACGGAATAATAGGTTGGAAAGAACCCCTTGTCATCTTCGAGCACTCGCAATCGGTAGAACTCGATCTCAGCATCCGTGGTGTAGAGGTCGGTCACTTGAATCGAGTTATGCTCAAGGCCTCTATAGGCTAGATTATGGTCCATCGTCCGCACATCCTTGTGGGGCAAACGGTACTTGGCTGGCAATTGCCGCCAGCAGTCGTTTCGCTCCATGAACTCATCGCTGATCCCGAACTTGAGTTCTGGATGATCGCGAAGATCGCTAATCTTGGCGATGCCCAGTTTCTCTGCGGTGTCTTCTCGCATCCCCAATGCATAAGTGTTGTTGAAACCGATACGGTCGGACATGACAATATCCATTTTCCCCATGGCTGCTCGCATGTCCCCTTCGGAACGGAGTTCAACACCGGGTTCCACCAGTTTCGACAACAACTCTTGGATCGTACCGGTGTAGTCGACGTAGGCATCGATATCCCCTTTGACCAACGCTTTCCAGAGAACTTGCGTCCCTCCCAACTCCGAGAGGTGTTCCACGTCCGCGCCTACTTGAGTTGCCAGATGCGATAGCAAATCGCCCAGGATTACCGATTCGGTGAAGCTCTTCGAGCCGACTCGGATTTTGGGTTTTCCCTGCGCCTGCGCAACGTAGCATGTCGAACCAACGCAAACGAGAGCGACAAAAAACAAGAGTAGTTGTTTCATGATTGTGGAATTCGTTGTGCGTTGATAAAGCGGGCGACGTAATCATTGGCGGGATTCTGGATCAATTCTTCGAGCCGACCCTCTTGGACGATTTCCCCCTCTCCCAACATCATGACTCGGTCGCCGAAGAAGGCCGCTTCGCCCATGTCGTGGGTCACCATGATGGACGTTTTTCCGAGTGTTCTAAATATCTTTCTTAGGTCTTCTTGGAGGTCGAATCGAACCAGCGGGTCCAGGGCTCCCATCGGTTCATCGAGGAGCATGACTGCAGGATCTAGCATCAACGATCGCATGATTCCAACACGTTGGCGTTGGCCGCCAGAAATTTGAGTTGGATAACGATCGAGCGCCACCCGCGGCAATCGTGTCAAATCGGCAAGTTCTTCGACACGCGCGCGCACTTTGTCTTGACTCCAACCGAGATGCGTGGCCAGCAATCCTACATTTTGCCGAGACGTCAAATGCGGAAACAAGCCGCCGTCCTGGATGACGTAGCCCATGCGTTGACGCTGTTGCTGGATGTTCTTAGAAGTGATCGGAGTGCCATCGAATTCAATGGTTCCGGTATCCGCGTCAATCAATCCGACAAGAATTCGCAGCAAAGTGCTTTTGCCGCAGCCGCTTGGACCAATCAATACGGTCGATTCGCCCGTTCGAAATTCGACCGTGGTTGGTTTGAGCACTTGCAGCGACCCAAACGATTTGGAAACATTGTTCAAGGAAAACATGAATACTCATCTCGGTTACGTACGTTGTTCGTTCATCTCGTCGAGCATTGACTGAACGCGTCGTTCCAATTGATCGGTGAGATCGGCAGGAGCCATGCGTTTCTCTTTGCCGGTTGGTAGTTCGACGGGTTGGTCGAATCGAACCAACACCTCCCGGTCGCCATGAACGGTAGGGTACGGTGCCTCCAGCGCATCCTCCTCCAGTTTATCCAGTGTTTCTGCCATCCGTTCGATGGTTGGGTTTTCTTCCATGTAATTGCCTGGGTAGCTATAGAGCTGAGTGACGAGAAACATACTGTCCATGTCGGTGGTCCATTGCATTTCCTGCTCTTTGGATGCGGTTCCAGAGGCTCTTTCGCGGGCTTCGATGATGGCTCGACGCACTTCTTTAACTCGCTCTGGGATCAGCGATTCCTTTTTGTCTCGACCGTAGCGACTCTCGCACGAGGACAATATTGCTGAGGTGAGATGTTGAACGCGTTCAATCAACGCACCGGATTGAGTTGTACGCAGATGTTCCATTTCCTTCAGCGAAAGCAATCCGCGAGCGACGTGTAGAACCCTTTCCGCTAGGGGTTGATCCGATTGCGGTCGCCAGAACAATCGCTTTTCTAATTTCTCAATCGTCTGCAGTAAACTCGGAGTGGGGTCTTGCGTATACCAACGCTTTATGGCGACCGGAATAATGGAGATGGGTCGGGATGATTTCCTGGCTGCCAAGAGTGCGATCGCGGCCGCCCCGTCTCGGAAGGCTGTGACTCGATCGTTCATGTGATAAACGTCCCCTTCGGGGAAAATCAGAAGTGGATGTTTCTTATTTTGCAAGATATCGACTGCCGTCTTCAGCGCTTGGACGTCCATACCCTCTCGGTCCACACTGAAACAACCGCAACGCTGCATCGAATGGCGTTCAAACCAACTGCTCATCGCAAAGACTTGCCAGGCGGTCATGATGTAGAACGGGATGCCTAATTCTTGGGCTGCGGCTATCAAGCAATAGGAGTCCCAATGAAAGGAATGATTGGGGGTCAGCATTACGCCATGATTGTTTGCAAGTGCTTGTTTCAAGTGTTCCAAGCCTTGCACTTGGACTCGAACGATCTTTTGTTTCCGAAGTGCCTTTCGCCGAATAGGGCCGGTCAGCAAAAACCACCACGGGGTCATACGTGGGGGCCACTGGCCTTCAGGTGTTCCGTAAGGTTGGATGTTCAAGGTGAGCGAACCATCAAAAGAATCGATGTAGTAAGCGGTTAAAAGTATAATGGATCGCCACGCTGCGAATATCTAATTCGACAAAAAACTGAAGCGAACAGGTCCATTCAACTTAAGTTGATGGGAGGGAAAGACATTGGAGAAGGGACGGGACGTTGGGTTTGAAGGTACACTGACCGCGAGTCGCGGAGCGACGTCGCCCACGTAGATCCGTCGCTCCGCGACGGATGTCCGGCTTGCTGGAACCTTTTCGCGTTTATGGACTGCTCGCTAAGAACAGCTCCATTCAACCTAAATTGATGGGACGGAAAGACATTGGAGAAGGGACGGGGCGTTGGGTTTGAAGGTACATTGACCGCGAGTCGCGGAGCGACGTCGCCTACGTAGATCCGTCGCTCCGCGACGGATGTCCGGCTTGCTGGAACCTTTTCGCGTTTATGGACTGCTCGCTAAGAACGGCTCCATTCAACCTAAATTGATGGGAGGGAAAGACATTGGAGAAGGGACGGGGCGTTGGGTTTGAAGGTACATTGACCGCGAGTCGCGGAGCGACGTCGCCTACGCGTTACAAAGCATAAGCGACTCCAACCAGTCTCGCCACCGCTTCGTCGAAACGATATCCATCAATGGTTCTGTCAGCGGTGGGATAGACAACTGTTTATTGCCGGCTAGCCAAGTCAAAGTCCCGCTCCAAATACCGCTATTGTCGATATCGATCCGCAATTGCAATGGATCCGACTCGAGCCGACCAGGGAAACAAGTTTTTAAGTCGATCAAACCCAACCGACTCCATGTGCTGGCACCCAATCTTGAGCCCTCGACGAATTGCAACTGCGGTTGATCTTTGCCCTCGTGGGTGAATCGCAAGGTACGACTGCTGGAGGCCGGCGTCGGTGTGTCTTTGCCAATCAACACTTTGGGCTGGCTGATCCTGTTGACATCTTCTTGAATGATGACACCCAGATCGTAGCTGGTGGCGGCTTGTGCCCTGGGAGCCTTTGGATCCATGGGTGGCATAATGTTACTAGCCTGAATCGCAGCGCCGCGGGCCAAATCGTTGGATTTGAGCATCGTCAATTTCGCTTGTGGGCCAACCAAACGGAGCAACTGTTGCTGAATTACGGGCATCCATCGCACGTCCCCGACAAGTAAAATGGAATCGATAGTGGCAGGATCCACTTTGGCCCGCTCGATGGCTTCCATCGCAAAGGTTTCGCAGTCATTTTCAAGATCGCCAACAAATTCTCTCAGGCGTTCGCGTTCAAGTTGTCCTTCAATTTTGCCCCCTTGCGATTCAAAAACGAACGGAACGGTTGCGCTATTTCGCAGACGGTCGAATGCCTTTTCCATCGTGCGTTGCAATCGCGATGCGATGTTCAAGTCGTCACGTGCACTGTTGCCAAGTTTCTTTTCGACCTCCGTTGCTAACCGCTTGGTTGCTCGATCGTGCCAACGTGTCGTGCCGCGTTTCCAGTCCCCAACCGAAGCCAGAGTTCGCACAGCGAGTCCGTCGACCGAAACAACCGATACTTCACAAGCCGTTCCGTTGAGCATCGCCACCAAAAACGACTTGCGATAGGTGTTGGTAGTGCCCGATGCTTGCGCTAACCGAGACTCAATCTCCACGTGAGCTAGGGTTGCTGCCAAGGGCTTGTCAAGCAATTGAAGCACCTCAACTCCCGCAATCGAGCAGGACGTCTTGGTACTAAAACGGTGCATTTGATCGTAACAAGCGGGTACCGTTACGACCGCATGCGATGCATTGGGAAGTTTGTGCCGGGCAGCAACTGCCAGTTGACGAATGACGCAGGCCATCAATACCTCTGGTGGTACTTGTCGACCCCCAAAAGGGCGTTCCAGTAAAGGCAAGCCGTACCATCGTTGCATGCCGTAGAAAATGTGGTTGGGCTTCGCGGCGCGGTGGTCGACTGCGCCAGCCCCTATCGCAATGCACTCGCCATCGCTAAATAGCATGTTTCGAAGTTGCGTGGATTCTCCATCCACCAGGACTTCTTCCAATTTATGCTCCGAGTCGATGTAGCTTACGCGAGATTGAATCATGCCAAGTTCAATCCCTATCGCGGCGAATTTGCGTTGCGACGTGGACTTGCCTAGCCCTACGCTGGTTGGGTGCTCGAATCCAATTTTCGGCAGTCGGCTATCCGTTCCACGCACCCGCGACTGCACCACGGGTCGCTCGATCAAGTTCAAAGCAATCAATTTTTCGAGCAGATCACTGGCGGACTGGCATCGTGCGGCCGGAGTCTTGGCCACCAGTGATTGAAAAACGGAGTCCAGTCGAATGTCGACGTCGCTTCGCACTTCATACAGGGCTTGAGGCTTGGTGTTGATTTGCGCCATTGCCGTCTGAACCATTTCGCCATGAAACATCGGGCGACCGGTAAGTAAGTAAAAAACTGTGGCACCCAACGAATACAAGTCGCTACGGTGATCAACCGTCTCCGGCGCATTGATTTGTTCCGGCGACATGAACTCGACCGTACCGACCAAATGCGTTTCCTTAGTCGCTTTTTTGTCTAAATGCCCACGCAAGACAGCCAGTCCGAAATCCAGGATTTTTAACGATCCGGCTGGAGTGATCATCATGTTGCTCGGTTTGATGTCGCGGTGAACGATACCTTGTGCATGGGCATACTCCAGTGCGGATGCAGCTTGTTTGAGGATCTCGATAACCTCTGGGGTGTTCATCGGCCCGGATTGACTTATCCGTTGCGAAAGAAGCTCACCTTGAATCAGTTCCATCACCAAGTAATGGACCGGTTTTTCGCCAGCCCGATGGCAACCCGCATCGAATGCAGTGACAATGTTTGGATGCATGAGTCGAGCAGTAGCTCGTACCTCGGTGTAAAATCGCTCGACCGCGAGATGGTCGTCAGAAAGCGAGCGAGGCAGGATTTTGATTGCTACTTGGCGGTCCATCGTGCGATGTTTTGCACGGAAAACCTGCCCCATTCCACCTGCGCCAATCAGCTCTTCGATCTGGTATTCACCGAGAATCGGCAGTGGCGAACGCTTGTCAAGCTTGAACCCCTCGCCAGTGAAATCAAAGTCGTGTTCGGAAGGATGGGTGGACGCACCCGGGACATTGTTCGGATCTGTCAACGAAAAAGCACGCGTTGCGACTGGGCGAGGTTTGCTTTGTTCGTCTGGATTGGTAGCCATTGCAAAGAACTGTTGGCGCTAATTCTATTTGACAGCAGGGTTCTGCGGTGGCCCAGCAGCCGCGTTCTGTTGCCTTAAGGCATCCACCTCTGCCTGCAAAGGCCCCAAATCAAGGACGGGTTCAACATTGGGGTCCAATCCCTGTGGCCTCGAAGGTCGCTGCTTGCAGGTGAAAAAATGAGAAACATATCTTAACGGAGCGGTTTCCTCTGGGACCTTGAATCTATCCCCTTTCTGAAGGATTGGGCGATAATCGTGCATTTGACCGAATTGGCGGTCTCCCGCAACTTGACACGGGAACCAATGCCCTTCTCCTTGCGGGTCCTCAAGGTAGAACTCTGGATAACAGTGTTCGGGTATCCAAACACAACGGGCGGGGATGTTACTGGCTCTGCAAAGTGCGACAAAGAGCCCCGTCATTTCCTCACAGTCCCCTTTTTTGTCTTTGAGCGTGTCTTTCATGTGCCTAATGGGGCCATTGCGGTACTCGACATTCTCGCGTACCCAATCGTAAATACGCTCGACGTGAGTCCAAGCATTCTCGGGATCGTCGCCTGCAATTTGTTTGGCAACCCGTTTGACTTCACCCAATTCGTGGTCGATATAGGGGCTCCCTCTACCGACAAAGAACCTCAGTTCGCTACCGGTCTTTTTTGGGATAACAAAGACGCTTGTGTCGGCTGGCGCATTGATAAATGACTTCTCAATTTCGACATTGACCAGCAGATCGAGTTGATCGTTAGGTCCAAGCCCTGCGATATCCATAACAAGCTGTCTTGCCAAAGCATTTTGCTTTGCACCTATAGGCAGATCGCGAAAAGCCCAAACGACCCCTGGCGGAATCTGAGAGCTCGTCACGGTTACTTTTTGTTCCGGCCAGTTGAGTGGGAATGGAATCGTCGCATGCATGTTCGTGCAGTAGTTGTCTTTGGAAAAGAACCGCATTCCGAATTGCATCTCCATTTTTCGGGGTGCGAAGAGCTCGATTCCCGGCGTTGTCATCGTTTCGTCTGGAGCTTGGCCAATGTCTTCCTTTGGCGTTTTGGATTTGCCTGAAGTTGACTTGCCGGCTCCGGTCGATTTCGTGGTCGCTTTGGATGCTGTCGGTTTGTTAGGCGTGACTGTTTCATGCTCATTCTGCCGAGCCGTAGCAACCGCACCACTCAAAATCAAAATGATGCTAAATCGAAAAGCATTCATCGAATACGTTTGGAGCATATTTGCACCTGAAAAAATGAAGTCTTGCAATCCATCGATTTGTCGGCCAATCCAACTCCCCCTATTGTGATCGCCGAACGACCAATCGACTCAGAAAAATCGACAAATCCTAGCTTGAATAAAGAGATGATGCCTTTGTTTTGGATTAGAGGAAGGACGATTTTGCAGCCTATGACGATTCTTTTCAATGTTGGACCCGTCGTGGCCGACGCTGCTAGCGTCGGATCGGATGCTGGCAACGCTAGCGTCGGATCGGATGCTGGCAGCATCCACCACGATGTGCTCAATGCAGGATCTTGACTTTCGGCAGCTTGGTTTGGAGTTCTTCGATCGCTCTTTTGCTGACCGCCGTATTCGTCAATATCAAGTCCTTGAGGTTGAGGAGTAGACTCAAACCTTTTACTCCAGAATCGGAGATTGAGGTTTTCCTTAAGTGCAAAAACTCCAACGATGACATTTTAGCAACATGCGGCACCACGCCATCGTCAATCGCTTGGATATCGTCCAAGTTGAGCCGCTTTAACTTGAGGCTAGCCAGCGACGCGACCCCTTCGTCTGTGACTCTCGTTCGCAATAAATTGAGGTCCTCCAGTTTGGTCAACTTACTTATCGCGATCAAAGCTTGGTCGTTCGTTCCTGTTTCTCCCAGATCGAGAGAAGTCAAATTAGCAAACTTGGCAATGTTGTCTATCAGTCCTTGGTTGGTGATGCCTGAATCTCGCAGCTTCAGTTTTGCCATATCTTTGGCCCCACTTACGATGGCCAGTGCGCGGTCTCCGGCTCGCGTCTTAAACAAATCCAATTCCTTAAGCTTGGTCATACCCGACAACGCTTCGAAACCTGCATCCGTGACACCGCAGTCTCTAAAAGAAATCGCAACCATGTTGGTCATCCCCTTGAGTTGCTCCATCCCTTGGTCGTTTATCAGTGGACTACCCAAGCTCAAATTGCGAAGTTTGGTTAACCCTTTTAAGTGAGTGAGTCCCGCGTTGGTAACTTGGTTGCAATCCGATAGGTCAAGTAACTCAAGTTGAGTCATGTTTTGGATGTGAACGAGACCCGCGTCGGAAACATTAGTCTTAGCAACTCTTAATCTTTTGATTGACCTGCCTTCGGCAAGACTGGTCAACGCTGCATCCGAGATACTGCAGCCTTCCAAACTGATGTCCTCGAGCTTAACAAGCTTCGCTACGGTCGCTACGGTAGAATCCGTAGAAGCGGTCTGATCGAGTCGGAGCGACTTGAGGTTTGGCAACGCGGTGAGCAATACGATTCTCTCATGCGTTGCCATCGGACCAGATAGAGAAACACTTTGCAGTGTTGGAAAGTCTAGTATCCTCGGAAAGACGCCTACCCAGCTCACATCGCATTTTCGGAAGTCCACTCCGATTAGCTCCCCTTCTTTTTCTTGTACCACGATGCCAGCAAGTGATTTGAGTTGGTTCAGACTATTGGATTCAATCGTCTGTGCCGATACCGCGGAAAGGATCAGCATTCTAGAGGCACAAACGAAGAAAAACGCAAAAAGGGTACGCATCAAATTCTCAATGGATGGATATAGGGAGCGTGCTGAGAAAACACCGACCTAAATCATAACGCAGTTCCGACGTGGATAAGCGAAGAAATGCTTGCTAAAGCTGTTTTTCGGGTGGTTGCTTGACGCCGAAGAACGCCTCCGTCCAAGAGTCATGCTCCAGTCGCATTTAGTCTTATTTTGAGATGGAGGCGAGGAGGGCCTCGCTTGTCCACAGAGGCATAAAGGCGACCGGCAGGCTGAAAACTGCCTGCCAAGGGTTCCAATGGGAGAGCGACGCTCCTGCCGAGCTTGGCTTTGGTTCGGCAGGAGCCTCTCCCTCCCGGTATAAACAATGCTGCCGCTCGCCTAATCGCATAAATTGTCGCCAAAGATGCTATAGCTAGATGGCCATGGACTTCGATATACTTGCGCATCGAGGTGCAGATTGAATCGTTGGGTTGCCTACTTACTTGTTTTGTCTTTACTTCGCTTGCAGTTTGTTTTCTGCACCTGCGGAGCTGTTGGGCATTTTGATTCCCCTATTCAAAAACCTCAGCCCCATCCTTGTTGCGAATGCCATGCCTCGTCCGCAATCAATCACGGCGATGTCGACCACAGTGAGTCGCAGGCCGTTGACTCTCAAGGCAGTGATGGACAATGGCTAGACGTTTCGGAACCAAATTGCCAATGTTGTTTTGAGTGCGATCACGGCGGGCCCTTCCAACGGCATTTTCACCAATCGCAACCCAGAATCGCTTCCGATTCAAGGCCGCATTCGGAAATGATTGCGCCACAGGGGAGTTGGCCTGCCCATCTCTATGACTTTTTCGATTTCACCAAAGGTGCGCTGGGACGAATTGATCGTCGTCATGCCCAATCGAACCTGGTAAACCTGATTGGGCAGCTTCGTATTTGATTCAAGTCTGTTTGCGATTTGCCTGTAGCATGGCTCTCTGGGTCCACTCTCGAAAAAGCGTTAGCCAACGGGCAGAAAATTCATGACTGTTGCCGAATCTGAATTCACGAATTCAATTGCGGTAAAAGCAATAAGGAACAGGATCGCCACCACCGATGAAAAAGCGCACAATTTTCTTTTGGTTTTCTGCCACACTGTGTAGCGCTGTGCTTTATGGCGCGGGTTGGTTTCATGGGACTTACTTTGAATTCGTTTGGCCCTTCGGTGGCGCCCAGCCCGTGGATGTACACGATCACGCGGGACATGACCACGGTGATGCGCCAACTTCCCGTGGAGACGTCTTGGAGCTATCGGACACGGCAAAGAAGAATCTTGGTTTGTCGGATGAGTTTCTAAAGCCGATTGTCCTGCAATCGTATCAAAAAACCATTTCTGTTCCCGCTATTGTCGTTGATCGACCAGGTCGGACGCGATTGCCAATCAGCGCTACGATGACAGGTATCGTAACTCATATTCACGCGGCATCTGGTGAAGCAGTCGAGCCAGGGGATCTTATCCTAGAGATGCGATTGACACACGAAGATCTTGTAACGGCGCAAAAAGACTACTTGCAGTCGTTAGGTGATCGCGACATCGAACTCAAAGAGATTGCTCGAATCGAAGGGGCTGCAAACTCCGGAGCGATCTCGACGAAGACGCTATTGGATCGCCAATACAGCCGCGACAAACTAGATTCGTTGCTCAGGTCCCAACGAGAATCCTTGCGACTGCATGGACTAACCGAATCGCAAATTACGAAGATAGAAACCGATCGTCGACTATTGGCGGAGATGAAGGTATTTGCACCGAGTCCGGATGAGCATTCCGATGACGAGCAAGATGGGAGCAAAACGCAAGTGCAAGGCAGTTCTGACTCCAAGCGAAAACACACGTTGGTTCTTCAGGATGTTCAAGTCCAAAAGGGGCAGAGCGTGAATGCTGGCGAAGTGTTGTGCAGCTTGGCGGACTACGAAGTCCTCTTGATTGAGGGGCAAGCATTTGAAACCGAATCTGGGCTGATCGCCAAGGCGAAGATGGCGGGTTGGTCACTCTCCGCAACTTTGGGAGTGGGGGCCGATATCGAACGGATCGAAGCTCTTTCGCTGAGTTGGTTGAACAATGAAATCGATCCTTCGACCCGAACCTTCAAATTCTATGCAACGCTGAAAAACGATTTGCTAGATGACAACCGCAACGCATCGGGTCAACGCCACGTCGTTTGGAAGTATCGAGTTGGGCAAAGAATGCAGCTAGGGGTCCCAGTAGCCGAATGGATTGATCAAATCGTGTTGCCTATCGAAGCGGTCGTTCGCGAAGGGGTTGATAGCTTTGTATTTCAGCAAAACCGTGATCGGTTCGAGCGAATCGCGGTTCACGAAAAGTATCGCGATCAATCCTACATCGTGATTGAAAAAGATGGTTCTTTGTTCCCAGGCGATGTGGTTGCACTCCGAGGCGCACACCAGATGCAAATGGCTTTGAAGAGTAAGTCGGGCGGTGGAGTTGATCCACACGCTGGGCATAACCACTAACCACTCCTTAGAAACAGCCGTTAATGCTAAACGCAATCCTTGTATTCTCGTTGAGGCAAAGGCTTCTTGTCATAGCTCTTGCCGTCGCGTTGTCGGGATACGGTGCTTGGACTGCCTTGAGTCTTCCGATCGACGTCTTTCCTGACCTGGATCGGCCTAGGGTCGTGATCATGACGGAGGCTCCAGGAATGGCGCCGGAAGAGACGGAAACGCAAGTTACTTTTCCGATTGAAACAGCCATGAACGGCGCAAACGGAGTCCAAGCGGTTCGGAGTACGTCTTCGGTTGGGCTATCAATTATTTATGTCGAATTCGGTTTTGGAACGAATGTTTTTACGGCCAGACAAATTGTCAATGAACGCCTTAACATGGTTTCTAGTCGATTGCCTAAACACGCCAAACCCCAATTGGCTCCTATCTCTTCGATCATGGGTCAGATCCTGGTTCTCGGCTTATGGAGTGAAGATGGTAAGACGGATCCAATCGAACTTAGAACTCAAGCCGACTGGATCGTTCGGCCTCGCCTGCTTTCGATTCCTGGCGTCGCTCAGGTCTTTACCATGGGTGGTGGGCGGAAACAATTTCAGGTGCAAATTGATCAGGATGCGTTGATCAAATATGGACTAACGATTGAAAACGTACGGGCAGCCGTCGAAAAGAGTAACGAAAATGCGACAGGTGGCTACTTAGACCAGCGTGGCTCTGAGGAATTTCTGGTGCGCGCAATCGGTCGCATTGAATCGATCGAGGATTTGAAAAAAATCGCGGTCCCTGTTCGCAATGGTCGCCCCGTAGCACTTTCCATGATAGCCAATGTTGTTGCAGCGCCGCAAATAAAACGTGGCGACGCGTCCGCCTTTGTCCGTGAAAACGAGGATCGCTTTAGCGGCGGACAAGCAGTCGTACTAACAATAAGCAAACAACCGGGGGCGGACACACGGAGCATCACGAAGCAAATTCGAGCTGCCATGAGCGAAGTCAAGCCTTCTCTGACAGCTGGAATTCGTATTGAGTCACTCTACGCGCAAGAGCATTTTATTGACCGGGCGATTGAGAATGTCATGGTGGCACTTCGCGACGGAGGTATTCTCGTCGTGATTGTCCTATTTCTCTTTTTGATAAACTTCCGAACAACGTTCATTTCTCTTACGGCCATCCCTTTGTCACTCTTGATGACAATCCTAATTTTTCATTGGTTTGGCCTTTCGATCAACACGATGACACTTGGCGGATTGGCTGTGGCCATTGGGGAGTTAGTCGACGACGCAATTGTCGACGTGGAGAATATTTTTAGGAGGCTCAAGGAGAATTCCAGCCTACCTACCCCCAAGTCGTCACTGTCGGTGGTCTACAACGCCAGCTTGGAGGTTCGAAGCTCCATCGTTTTTAGCACGATCATTGTCTGCCTGGTTTTCCTCCCGTTGTTCGCATTGTCGGGCATGGAAGGAAGACTCTTTAGTCCACTTGGCGTGGCGTACGTTGTGTCGATACTTTCATCTTTGGTCGTCTCGTTGACGGTTACTCCCATTCTTTCGTATTGGCTTCTGCCCTCGTCCAAAGCTGTCACGCAAAACATCGACGGGATTCTTTTGAGGCTGTTGAAAAAAGGGGTGGCTCAGGTAATCCGTTTTAGTTTGCGATTCCCCCTCTTCAACATTGCGATAGTCTTGGGCATGGTGGCCATTGCGGCTTGGTCGGTAACTCGAATGGACCGTGATTTCCTGCCTCCCTTTAACGAGGGGGCCATTCAACTTAACGTTCTGCTTCCGCCCGGCAATTCTCTTGCGACCACGATTTCAATCAACAAGGCGGTGGAACAATCACTTGTTCGCAATCGAGACATCTTGAATTTTGTTCGACGAACCGGGCGCGCGGAGCTGGACGAACATGCTGAGCCAGTCACTGCCAGTGAGTATATTATCGACCTCGATCCGCAATCGAAGCAATCACGTGAACAGCAGCTTGATCGAATCCGATACGATTTGAAAGAGATACCGGGTATCGTCTTTGCCGTCGAGCAACCGATATCGCATTTGATTTCTCATATGCTTTCTGGCGTCAAAGCCCAAATAGGTGTCAAGCTCTATGGAGACGATCTGGATCTGCTGCGTCGCAAAGCCAATGAGGTAAGGGATGTAATGCAACAGGTCCGTGGCGTCCGCGATCTGATCGTGGAGCAACAAACGCTGATTCCTCAAATAAAAATAGAGTACGATCGCGATAGCATGCTGGCCGTTGGCCTTTCGGTCGATGTGATCAACCGATTGATCGAAACGGCTATGAATGGTCAAGTGGTTTCGGAAGTGATGCAAGGTCAACGCACTTTTGATTTGGTTGTCAGGTTAAAGGACGACACTCGCGAAAACTATGACACACTCAAGCGACTGCCGGTGGAATTGCCGAGCGGCGGAATGGTGCCATTGGAATCGCTTGCAAAGATCTCCCAGTCCAGCGGCCCTAACGCAATTCAACGCGAGAAAATCCGTCGCCGAATCGTGATCCAATGCAATACCGCCAACCGCGGCCTAGTCGAAATCGTCGAGGAAATTCAGTTTAGATTGAAAGCCATCAGTACGACTCTGCCGGCTGGATACTATTTTGAATTCAGTGGACAGTTCGAGAGCCAGCAGAGTGCTTCCAGGGCCATTTACGGTTTGTTTGCGATCGCTTTACTCGGAGTATTCTTGACTTTGTTTACGATGTTTCGCAGCATCAGTTTGTCGTTGCAGGTTATGGCAGCCATCCCGATGGCCTTTATCGGATCGGTCGCAGCAATCGTACTTACAGGCCAGAATCTAACGATTGCAAGCTTAGTCGGCTTCATTTCTTTGGGGGGCATTGCTTCCCGGAATGGAATTCTTTTGCTACAGCACTATTTGCATTTGGTCGAGTTTGAGGGAGAAACATGGTGCCCTGAAATGATCGTACGAGCCGGACTTGAGCGATTGGCACCTGTGCTAATGACCGCCTTGACCGCTGGAATTGGGCTGGTCCCATTAGTACTCGCAGCTGGGCAACCCGGGAAAGAGATTTTGTATCCAGTCGCCACCGTCATCTTGGGTGGTGTTATCAGTTCCACGTTGCTTGATTTCTTTGTTCACCCAGCGTTGTTTTGGCTATTTGGACGCCGTTCCGCCCAACGAGCAATCGAGGTTCGGTCGGAGAGCTTAGAGTAAGCGTCGAAAAAATGGGCACCGACGCTCTCCGGCGGAGCTAATCCTCGACAATTCCGCGTAACGGCGTGCCACTGCTACGTTTCTCGAAATTTAAACAGGCTTGAGATCCAATTGGCTCATTGCTAGGTCAACGAGCGTCGCAGAAAGTGGCGTGGTAAGTCCCTCTTCCACGGAGTCCACAGCATTGTCGAGCCTCGCCAAAACGGATTCGGTCAAAGCGATATCTGTTGAATTTGGTCTTTCCACAATCGAACTGCCAAGGATGGTTAGGATAGGTTCCTGCAATTCCGTTTCATTGGTTGCGCGACTTTCCGCGGTCGAGTCGTCAGAGCTTGCGGCGACTACGACCGTAGTCCAGTGTCCAACAAAAGTCTCAATAGTCGCCGAGCGGACGCTCGCAAGATTGTTTGCCGTGGAGCCTGCAGGGTCCGCGACCGTAAACATGGAACAGTTGGATTGCAATTGCGCCCAGGTCAGCGGAGTTGGATGTGCCATGCCCCACGGATTGTGCAGTGTAAAGGTATCGGTCGATGCGTTGTATCCCGTTACGGAGTAAGCATGGCCACCCACCAGCCCACCAGCCGAAGGGTTTTGCAGGGTCCCAAGTGTGACGGATTTGTTAGAGGTCAGCGCATTGACCAGTGTCTGCTTAGGGGTAGTGGAGAAAGAATTGTTGGTCGAATTGTATCCGAGAACCTGCGCATTGACGTTGGACATCCAACCTCCTGCCATGGATGAATAACGATTGGTGCCGTCACGTCCTTCATTGCCTGTTTCATTCCATTGTGCATACGCTTTTTCGGCCATCGCAATCCAGAGCGTGGTGGCGGAACTGGCGGCACTCGAGCCATAACCCGAATATTGCAGTCGGCCACTCGAATCCGTTGGCAATCGGCGGTTGACGGTGACGTAGTCGGCTGTCCCAGATCCTGAAACGAATCCTGAACTGATCAAGCCATTGTTGGAGAAGCTTCCAAGGGCTCCGGCATAGAAGCGTACGGTATAGGTATCATCGTTATTGTCGATAAACAGATTGCGAACGGCGTCTGGGTTCTTGTCTGCAATCGATGCAAGTGATGCAATGAAATAGCAATCGCCAAGCTGCCCTTGCCGAGCATCATTTCGAGATGGTATTCCATTAAAGAGGTTTCCGACCGCCGTTTGGTAACTGATACTGGAACTGGACAATACCGGTTCATCCGCTCCGAGAAACCATTTGTCGATCAAGTTGTTCAGCAAGGATGAAGAGCTACCCGCTACTAAATCTCCAGCGGTTTGCCCTTTGAAGGTGCGATTAGCGGGGTTGGTATTGACGACGTCCTTGGACAACTCGCGCACATACGTAGGCATCGCGTAAATGGAACTACTCGACGACAGGAATCTCAGGTCTTCTAACTCGGTTCCATCTACGACTCCATCATTACCAGCACTCCGAAGTACTTGAATCATCTCGGTACGGGTAAGCTGGCTGTCCGAATAGAGACTGCTGACGAGGCTTGAAAGGGCGTCGTTGCGAAGTGTCGTTTGCGGAGTAGGAACCGCCACTTCGATACTGGCTGTCCCGGAAACGGTACCCACTTTGGCCGTAACTGTAAAAGTTCCTGCTCGCGATCCAGAGTTCAATACTCCGCTGCTAGTAATGGTTCCGCCGGTAGTTGTCCAAATGGCCGTGGGTTGACTGGCGAGCAATAGCCCAAATTGATCGAGTGTTTGATAGCGGTATTGTTGACTTGAGTTCAATGATAGACTTGAAGTTCCTGGTGTCACATGGATGCTTGTTATCGTCGGTAGGACTTTGATTGTCGCATTGAACGTAACGTTGCCTGAGCTTGCGCGAACGGAGTAAATCCCGGCACGCTGAAACGCAAGTGCCCCTGCGTTGCCTGTTTGAATAATGGTTGCGGACGCGCCGTCCGGGGCTGAGGTAGTAGCCCAAAAGAAGGCGGGCTGCGCGGCCATGAGTTGACCGAATTGATCCAGTCCACGCGCAGTCAGTCTGAGATCGCGTCCAGTGACAGGGACCGAATCGCCGCTAAGGAGTTGTCGATTGTCCGATAAGACAGCAACAACACTAGTGAGTACCTGGGATACATTGAAGCTAACGTTTTGACTAATGTTGCCAGATCGGGCTTTCAGCGTATACGATCCTGCTCGTGTGAACGCAGCGGTTGCAACTCCCGAACTGATGCTGACTGTGACCACGCCTCCCGTGGGCGCCGACAGAGTAGACCATGTTACACTCGGAATCGTTGCGAACGCATTGCCGAACTGGTCGATGGCTTGCACGATGAACCGTTGATTTGCTGATGCGACATCGATCGGGAATTCCGGGTTAACCGTCGTTCCATTAGGCGTAACGAGTCGGATAGAATTGACTGCTTGAGCTACATTGATTGCGACGCTGGCTAGCAGCGAACCTGCCCGAGCTTGTAAGTAGTAAGTGCCGGCTCGATCGAATGTGGCCGAAACCGCATTTGCGTCGGTCTCGAGGGATGCGTTTGCTCCGGCTCTACTGCTGCTTGATTGCCAAACAACCGCTGGCTGCGAAGTCAATAATGCACCGTATTGGTCTAGACCGAACGCAGAAAGTCCAAAACTGGTTCCGGCAGTTGGTAACGAACTATTCACTGCAATGCCCTTACCTTCCGAATTGCGAAAACCAATACTTGTGAAGGTGGGAATGACCGTGGCTGAGAAGGTAAAGGAAGTTGCTCCACTTAGAGCGCGCACAGAATAGTTGCCGATACGACTAAATGTCAATGTTGTAACACCGTTGGTTGACGATGCAGAAATGCTTCCACTGCTGGGGGCTATTGTCGCAGCCCAACTTACTATCGGCATTGAAGCCATCGCGTTGCCGAATTGATCGAATCCGCGAACAACAAACTGCCTGGTCTTGGATGTAACGCTTACCGTCTCGCTAGGATCAATGGCTACCCCGGAGGTTGTTGCCAATTTCATGAAAGTGAGGGTCTGTGTGACGTTGATGGAAGCATTGGAAGCAATGGCGCCTGACTGGGCTTTTAGAGTATAAGTGCCCGCACGATTGAATCCTGCAGAGACGGAATTGCCGTCCGTAGTCAATATTGTGCTTCCACCGACTGGAACACCAACCGCCTGCCACTGAACGCTCGGCTGAACTACCATCGCGAGGCCGAATTGATCAATTCCTTGAACGGAAAGTTCTCGGCGGGTATCGCTCGTATTGATCGTCGTACCTGATGTGAACGTTTTTCCATCCGGCGTTTTGAATACGAAGCTTGTCAACGTTTGTTCTACGTTGAATTGAAGCGACGAGTTGGATGAGAGTCCTTGAGCGTCTAAGAGGGTCACGTTAACCCGATAGGCACCGGGTTTGTTAAACGTGAGCACGTTGTTTTTCGCTGCATTCGATCCATTTGCTGCAAAGGATACGTTTCCACCCACAGGCATGTCAACCAACTGCCACTTGTATTTGAGCGATGCCTCGCCACTATTGTCTGATCCTAATACAGTCAAGGATGCAGTTCGACCAAGCACGACCGTCCCGCTAGTGAGCCTTAGTGGGCTTGCGACCGACGGTGCCGAATTGGACCCCGATAGCGTCGAGTTCGAAACGATATTTGTTGAGCCGAATAAGCCGGGGGAGTTGAGCACCTGGAGGCTGGACTCCAAGGCGTCGATTGAATTCATCAATCGAGATTCAAGCTGTTCTATTCCAAGTTTGGTTGTTGTGCGTTTTGCTTTGTTCTGTTGGCTTGGGCGATTGGAACGAATCGACATAGAAGAGTAAATCTTTCAGTTAGCAAAGCACGATGGAAAAGCATGGTGTAGGCGCTATGGGAAAGCTAGTTCGCGAAAAGTAGGGATGCAAACCAGCAAGTTCTAGCAAGACTAGAACGAGAGCTGTCGCCCATAAAACGAATCGATCTCACCGGATTAATCGGAGTAATCCAAGCTAGCCTGGGTGAAGAAGAACCGTAGACACCCAAGGCCCGGTGATAACTGAGTACGCTTTCTAGGTTGTTGAACGCGTTTCGCATTCGCTCCTAGGCAAAGCAAAACGAGGAGGATTCAAAGTCACGGAGTGCCGATTTCAAATTAAGGATGGCTCTAACTCTCCTCTGAAGTGCCTGAATTCCCACTGGCGATCATCGTTTGAAATTGGGCTGCAGTCATGTATCGGCCGTAGTACTTTTGGAACGCAGCCAGCATTTCAGCGGATTGTTTCTTGAATCCCCCCGTCTTAATGCTCTGCTTTTGGATGCCGTCGCGAAGGTACCGAACAACCAACGTGCCGTCATTATTTTCACACTGAGTAACTTCTTTGAAGTAGATAGGAGCCCCCCAGCTTGCATGCGAAAATTTTTCAAAGTCGATCGTGAAAGCCCCTTTCTTGTCTTGAAACTGAACCATGGGGAAAGCATTGACGACAATTTCCTTTTCCTGGTCGTTGCTCGGCAGCATTCGATAAGGGAGGGATTGTTCGTGGAACTTTCGAAAACCCTCCTCAAAATCATCCCACTGAGCACGCTCGATCTCACTAGAGCGATCAATTTCGTGATACCAAGCCCCGTCTCCGGGGCGTGCCAGCAGGATTGCGGTTTCTTTGGGCTCCATCTTGATACCAACTTTGGCGAGCCTGGATTCGGTCGGTGGGTGGGAGTCGAAAGGGTGCGTTGTAGCCAATTCCCCGATATTTGCATTCGAAGCAAAAACATGCGCAAAGTCTTGGAACCCGACTTCGATGCGATTGCATATGTCGGCATCCTCTAGGATCTCTTGTTCGCTAAAGAGCTCCGACTCCACTTGTTCGCGATACTTGGTATACGCCATAATTCGCAGCAAAGCGCCTGCAAAATCACGAGGTGAAGCCAACTGGGTCGCAATGGTGTCGGCTCGGAATTCTCGTTCACGGCTGAGTTTTTTCAAGGACACTTCAAAGAGTGCTCGAAAGCAATTCATGAAATAGAAAACCGGTAAGGTTGTACCTCCTCTTTGGAGTGCTTCGAGATAGTTATCGTAGCGAGTCAGTAGGGGACTGATTTTGCGAGAATACAGAGTGTCCTGGCCGCTAAAGTGAGCCATTTCGTGTGCAAGCACCGCATCCGCTTCTGAACCGTTCAATTGTTTGAGCAATGGCAAGCTCACGAACAGTGACCGGCCTCTGAGTTTGCGACCGTTGGCAATAATGGACTGTTCGGTAACAAAAAAACTCGCGTCAATGCCCACCAGAATGTGATCGGGGAGCTGAATCCCCAACGCGGTACAAATCGAACGCAATCGAAGCCATAACGGTTTAGCCATCGACTCTTGGATCTCGATGCCGGTAACATCGATTTCCATCTTGATTCGTTTGAAGAAAGCTTGCAGTACCAGAAGAACGGCAACAACTGCGATGAAACCTGCCAAGAAGAGCAACTTGGGGATAAATACATTCATCCACAATGCCGGTACCCAATAGGTAAGTGCAAATAGCAAAAGTCCCTGGGCGATGGTCAAGAATACCCCTACTAATCGCAAAAGGTACCAGCTCCAAAGTAGACTGTAGTATTGGATGCGTTGCGATCTCAATGACAAGAGTACACATAGCCCAACCCCAAGAAAGGTCAGAATGCTCACCACGATTGACCAAAACGAAATGCGGATGAGCCACCGAAACTGCATGTAAGTCTGACGCGCTTCCGCGGTAAACATGTCGGCAAACTCAGGTACTCGGGCAAGCTTGGAGCCTGGTACTTTATTGAAAAGTTCACGAGCGTTGGCGCGCTGTTCCTCGTCTAAATTAACGTCCTTGTTAATGGAATTAAGCAGGCCTTCTCGAAACCTTTCATCCATTCTGGTTTGGGCATGCCAGAAAAAGGCCAATGATAAAATCGGCACCAGAAAGATCCAGAGCGATGGCAGCAAAAAGTTTTTGAAAATACTCGGCTGTTGGACAGTAGTGCTTTCGGGCATTGCAGTATCCGTTAAGTGAGAGTTCTAAGCAGGAACCGGGCCGACAGAGACGTGAGTGTACTTAATAAAAGTGCGAGGCGGAAGCAAAAGTCCGCCGTTCGATAAGTCTCAGCGAATACGGTGCTTGTCTCTCAAAGTATCGACTCTGCCAAAATCTTCCAAGCCCTTCGCCTCGCCCGCTCGGAGCTTTATGCCGAGGGTTCTAACGCATCGAGGAAAAAACGACCGCTGCAATGATGACCAATAGCATTAGCAAGAACATGACGGCGATCACGCCCGTTAGCTTGGCATACGAAAAAGGTGCTGTACCGAACACTTCGCCTGTTTGTCCATTGACCAATACACGAAACGGTTGATTGCGGTACAAATACACCATAATCCAAACCGGGAGCAGAAATGGTACACTTTTCATGTCTTGTATGCGAACGTTGGCCTTTACGTTGCGAACGCTGCCCGGTATGGATTGCTGAGACTGGCTCGCTTCGCATTGCTCGACGAGGGCGGATGCTCTGACTCGAGCATCGCGTCGCGTTACTCGAAACTCCTCAACGATAACATTCGTTAAATTGATAGAATCTGGAGAGATGGCCTCTTCGATATGGAATGGTGCGATCTCTTGAACTTCTGCCGGAGTTAGCGTCCCGCTGGCTCCAACCAATACTCCCTCGTAGTTGCCGACGCGGGTCCCGGACAAGGGTCGCCATTTGCCGCGTGCGCCGACGGGTACGGCTGAGCTGTCGGCAGTCCAGGCGGTTTCGGTCGATGCTGAAAAGACCCAGAAGGGTACGTAGACCTGCGTCACTTTGCTAACGATCGATTTCTGCGAGGCATCGCCAGGTTTCCAGAACCCTTGGCTCAGCCAAGTGCGAAGCAACGATTCTGCTTGCGATTGAACTACACGAAATGGGACGACGCCGGATGGTCTTAACGTTCTTGCATCGGCCCGGGATGACATCTTCTCACTGCCACAAAAGGGGCAGCGAAGCGTTTTCGCGGACGCATCGTAGCTCATGGAAGCACCGCATTGATCGCACCTAAAGCTCATAACGCTAGCTTGCTGAGGTGTCGCAGCCGGCGTGTCGATGCCTACACCCTCGGAATCCATCCCTTTGGTGTTTTCGGTGCCGCAGTTGCTGCAAAACAAATCCTCACTATCGAGATAAGTTCGGCAAACGGTGCAACGTGTTTCGAAGTTCATTGTCCCAACCTTGGATGATTTAAGACGATCAGCAATCCGATGACGACGAGCACCAGCAGAGCGATCGCAACAACAACGGCCGTAATCCTGGAGCCAGACCATGGCTTCTCGCCATGTACCTTGCCTGTCTGTCCATTGACAAGGAACCGATAGATTTTGTCGCCATAGCGATAGCTCAGAACATGGATGGGGAGCAAAATCAAGTCGGAACCGCCCACCTCCAGTTCCGTTTGCACGGTCAGCCCGGATTGAACGTCGCCAGGCAAAAACCGACTGATGGAATTTCTTTCGCGAGCGCGAAACTCTTGCTGTGTTACAGTCAATGCTTCATCGCGACTGACGGAATATTCCTCCGACATCCAACCGGCAAGGTACATCGGTCGATATCGCATCATCGTATTGAGTTGAAAAGGTTGAATGGCCAACGCTTCTACTTGCGACAAACCTTTCGAGGCGGAGACCAAGTACCCAGAGTAGTACTTGCGATAGATTCCAGTAAGAGGCCACCATTCCGTTTCTTGGACAGTGCGTGTCCGAATCTCGCTCTTACCCTCCGAATTCTTTACGGTATAAGTTTCCGTGCGATACCAATGCTCACCGATCTGCGCAGACCACTCGCTCTTGGCTTTCATCGAGAAGTGCCAAAATGGAATGTAAACTCCCTGTTGTTTCTCTGTAGCTGCTTTCGTGACCAAGTCACCAGGGCGAAAGAAACTGTTTTTGCCAATCCATTGAAAGAACAATTCCTGGGCCTTTTCGCGTGAAACCTCAAAGCCAATGATGAACTCAGGGCGTTGCGACGTCCGTTGCTCCAAGGGCAATTCGGCCACATAAGCGGAATCGCAAAACGGACAACGCAAGCTGCGTTGTTCACGGGGTGCATCCACTTCGCTCCCGCAGTTCTCGCAACGAAAGGTTCTCGTCGAACCCGATGCTTCGATCGCTCGTGTCTCAACCGAAACGCTTCCGCCATCCGAAGACTTCGTTTCCGCCTTCACCGACAAGTCCGATTGGTTTCTTTGAAATTCACTTAGACCATCATTGGCTGGAGTCTCAAAAGGTACACCGCAGGATACGCAAAATCGAGAGCCAATCTGCCGCGGTGTTCCACAGGCCGAACAAGGCATGAGGGAACTGGCGAGCGACCGATTTGGGTCGTGGAGTGAATCGCTATCGATTACTTGAGCATCAATGATGTCAGGCTCTTGCAAAGAACGTCTGCTCATTCTGGCTTTGGCGAAAGTTTGGGGGCAACGAAAACCATGCCAAGGCGCTAGTCGCGGTGCATACTCGTTGACGAGCATGGCTTGCCGATTTCGGACGCCTGGGGCAGGAATACATTTTCTGGTAAAACGGAAATAAGGGAAATTCCAAATCCAAAAAGGTCCTCTCACCAACTGCGAGCCATGACTCTAACGACCATAAGCAATCGAAATCCTGGAAAACATGGGCCCTGGACCATTGTTCAGTGCAATGAAGTATACCGGGATGCATGGATGAGCGTTTGCATGGACAATGTTCTCCGTCCAGACGGATTCCCCGGAACGTACTCCACTGTACGGATCAAGCCAGGCGTATGCGTTATTCCTGTTGGAGACGACGGCACTTGCTATTTGACCAAGGAGTTTCACTATGCTGTAGGACGAGATACGATTGAAGGAATCAGTGGCGGAATTGAGCTGGACGAAACGCCGGAGGTTGCGGCCGCTCGGGAGTTGGAAGAGGAGGTCGGAATCGTTGCGGGCCGATTGCACCCACTTGGAGTCGTCGACCCGCTTACCGCAGCCGTGCTATCTCCGACGAAAATGTTCCTTGCCACCGAATTGCGATTCACTCAGACGAATTTGGAAAGCACGGAGTGCATCGAAAGAGTTGAAATGCCATTCCAAAAAGCATTGAGAATGGTCATGGAAAGCGAAATAACACACGCTCCATCGTGCGTGGCGATCCTCAAAGCAAGTCTTTTGATTCCTAAGCTAGTTCGCGAATAAACGAAAAGAGACCCCATGGCAAGAAAGCAAGTCAGGGAACGGAAATCGCAAAATCTACGCAGGCGGTTTCGCCCAGGCACGGCTCCCGGTTCCTTGATCGTCGACCCAAATGCGAACCCAACGGTTGTTCGTGTCATGGCCTTTGGAGGAACTGAGTTCCTCGAACGAGAAATCCAGGACATTGCGGAGATTCGCTCGATCATGATCGCTTACCGAAGCGTTTGGATCGACGTTATTGGACTAGGCAGCCAGGAAAAGCTCGCGGAACTCGCTCAATTATTGCAATTGCATGCGCTCGCCATGGAGGACGTGGTCAATGTCCATCAGCGAGCCAAAGTCGATGATTTCGACCATTCCGTTTTTATCGTAGCCCGCATGGTGGATGGTGACGATGCGTTGCAAACAGAGCAGTTGTCCTTTTTTCTTACTAAACAAGTTTTGTTGTCGTTCCAGGAGCGACCAGGCGATTGTTGGGAACCACTCAGGCAGCGTATCCGAACCCATCGCGGCAAGGTTTGCGACTCGGGAATCGACTACTTTCTCTATGCCCTGCTCGATGCCGTCATCGACAGCTATTTTCCGGTGATGGAACGCTTGGCCGAAAACGTAGAAACGATTGAAGCAGAGATTATCGATGGCTTAGACCCATCCCAAATGCGCAAAATCCATCACTTGCGAGGGCAACTCTTAGCCTTGCGGCGAGCCATTCGCCCTCATCGTGAAATGATCAATGAATTGGTTCGCGATACCTTGCCTCACATCAGTCCAGACACGCGAATTCATTTGCGAGATTGTTACGATCACGTAGTACAAGTCGTGGATGCGGTGGACACCTATCGCGAGCTGACTTCGGACATGCGTGATTTCTATCTTTCTAGCGTTAGCAACAGCATGAATGAAGTCATGAAAGTGCTAACGATTATCTCGACCATTTTCATACCGTTGTCGTTTATCGCCGGTGTGTACGGGATGAACTTCGCGGAGACGTCTCCCTGGAACATGCCGGAATTGAAGTGGTACTATGGCTACCCATTTTCATTGGCACTGATGGGGCTCGTGGCTTCCGGTTTACTAATCTATTTTCGCGGACGGCGCTGGCTGTAGGACGAACTTCCGCTCGTCAGGGAGTCTAGGGTAGGACGCCAAAACAAGGTTGAGGGGAGACAAGCTCCCACTCAGCCTAAACAGCTCCTACTCAGCCTAAACCAGGCTCCCTCTCAGCCTGAACGTGGTATTGGAAATTTGCTACTTAAAAAACGCAAAATAACTCAAAAAGCATATAGACTTCCTCTTTGATTTGAATAAAATCAATTATTAGTTTATTATTGTTTACTTTTTGGCGACTTTCCCATGCGATGGATTGACCGGATCAACAATGAGGACTTGGCGTTTCTCAAGCGATTTTTGCTGGCGTCTGGCTCTCTTAAAAAAATGGCTGAGGAGTATGGAATCAGTTATCCGACGGTGCGACTGCGGTTGGACCGATTGATCCAGCGTGTGGAGATTTTTGACAGCCAACAACACATGAGCGAATTTGAGAGGCAGCTACGGGCCGCGTTCGCTGATGGCAAGATCGATCAATCAACGTTTGAGCAATTGTTGCACAGCCACAGACAAGACCAGAAGAACAAGGACACTGGAGAATCCAATCATGTTGCATAGTTTATACTTTCGTTATCGAAAGACAGTTATTTCTTTTGTAGCGACGGCCTTATCCATAGGCATAATGGCATCGCCGGTTTCGGCGCAAGCCAGCAAGCCGGACAAGCCCGATAAATCGGAAAAAGACCAAGTGGCGAAGATAGAATGGAGCAAATTGGCGGAAGCCAAAGAGCTCGACCCCCAAGCAGCCATCGAAAAGATGGACGATCAGTTGGTGCTCAAGGTGGTTCGCGACACCAGCAAACCGCAACTGATTCCGCTTGCGACGTTAAAGGAACCTAAGATCAAAGAAAAGGCATACGTACTTCGAGGCAAGGTGCGAATGGAAGGGGTTGTTGGAGACGGTTATCTGGAAATGTGGAATCATTTCCCTGAGCCGAAGCCTGGAGCCTACTTCTCGCGAACCATGTCGGAAAACGGGGCGATGGGCAAGCTGCGTGGGACGGCTCCTTGGCGTGAATTTACGTTGCCATTTATGATTGACGACAAATCTTTTCCCGCTCCCGACAAACTTCAAGTAAACGTTTATCTACCGGACAAGGGAACCGTTTGGTTGAGCGATCTTACGCTAGAGCAAATGCCGATCGCAAAATTGCAAAAGGAGTTGCAGGGAAGCGAGATGGTTTTTCCTGGCTGGTTCTGGGGTGTTTTGTCTGCTTCTATCCTCCTGCCCATTCTCGTCGCGGTTGGATTCATCATGCTTGTGAAGAAATTTCGTCGGCAAGAGCATGGCACCGAACTTCGGCGGATGAAGGCGTTGGACCTGGGGTGATGCCAACCAAATTGCAGGATTGCCAATTCCATCCAGTCGGCATCGAAACTGAGTTATTCATCGTCGAAGGGGATTCCGCTTCGAACGCAGTTGCAAACGTGCGCGATGCCAGCTTTCAAGCAGTGATGCCGATGCAGGGCAAGCCGCTCAACGCTTGGAGAGCCACCAGAGACAAGGTAGCACGCAACGAGTTCTTCCACACATTGAGTCAATCGATAGGAGCTGGCTGGGACAGCGAGTTCCAGTTGTCGCAGTCGCGTTACTCGAACATTATTCTGGTCTTCGATCCGGATGCCGATGGCATCCACTGTGGCATGCTGGTGCTCATGTACTTCTACCGTTGGATGCTCCCTTTATTGGAATCGGGTCGCATTCATATGGTGCATCCGCCACTTTTTGAAATAACAGCACCCGGTATGAACGAGTTAGTTTGCGCTGTGTCCGACGAAGAGGCCGCTGCGCGACTATCTAAAGTGCAGAGGGATGTGAACCCGAATGCGGTGAAAAAACGCTTTCGCGGGCTGGCCAGCATGAGCGCCGCCGTCTTAAAACGGTACTGCGTTCAGCCAGAAACAAGACACGCATTTCGCATGCGGCCGAAAGATGCGGAAGCTGCGATTGCCGTGTTTTGTCCTAAAAGCGGCTGATTGTGTCGCCTACTTCTCTGCCCATGGTCGCTTTTTGCATCCGCGAAAGCGCGTTGACGAGGCACACTTTCGCGGAGTGAAAGGCGACAATGAAGCACAACCGATATGCTACGCTGGATTCGCCATCGTGGCTTCAGTACAATCAGGCCTGTTTCGATACAGCCATCTTCTTCTTTCGACTTGATTGACTACCCACAATCATGATCGACTCCACCCACCTGTTAGGATTTGAAAATGACCCTTCCCGTTACCTTCCCTGTTTCATCTCGCCGAGAACTCCTCAAACAATCGGCTGTTACGTTGAGTGCTTTGTTGGCAGCACCTCAGCTCTTGCGGTCGGCAGTTGCCAACACCGCGGATGCCAAGAAGCTACTGTTTTTCACCAAGAGTTCTGGCTTCGAGCATGACGTTGTCAAGCGCAAGGGATCTGAGCTTGCCTACGCAGAGCGCATCATGATGGCGATGGGAAAGAAGTACAACATCGAAGTCCAATGTTCGAAGGATGGCCGGATTTTCGACAAAGACTATGAGCAATTCGACGGTTTCCTGTTTTATACGACTACCGACTTGACCAAGGGAAAAGACAACGAGCCGGCCATGTCGGTCCAAGGCAAGGAAAATCTGCTCAATGCAATCGCGGCTGGCAAAGGATTCGCTGGCAGCCACTGCGCATCAGACACCTTCCATTCAGCAGGTAAGGCGGCGGAAAACCAAGAAACGCCCGATCCCTACATCCAGATGATCGGTGGCGAGTTCATTCGGCATGGACGTCAACAGGAAGCGACCATGAAGTTGGTTTCTCCGAAGTTTCCAGGTGCGCCAAAAGAGGGCTCGTTCCGAATGAACGAAGAGTGGTACAGCTTAAAGAACTTTGCCAAGGACATGCACGTTATCTTGGTTCAGGAAACGGAAGGGATGGTTGACGCGGACTACAAGCGACCCGTCTACCCTGCAACTTGGGCCAGGACCCAAGGTAAAGGCCGCGTCTTCTACACTTCGATGGGGCATCGCGAAGACGTCTGGACCAATCCGATTTTTGAAAGCTTGTTCATGGGCGGACTGAATTGGATACTTGGAAATGTGGACGCAGAAACGCCCTCCAACTTAGCTACGGTTTGCCCGCAGGCTGCGACCATGCCGAAAATCTAAGTTCCTGGTTCTCGAGGGTGAGGCTGTTGCCAAACTTCTAGCTAGCTAGAATCGCCAGCTAGGCAGGAGCCTCGCTCTCCCTTTTCTGGACGGGAATACCTTTTTCTGGAGATTTTCCGGTTTGTTTTAGAGGGATTTTCAATTAAAGTCACCGTCCATCGGCAACGCTGTCAAGCATTTTCACCAACAATTCGCTTAGGTTGAGCGGGAGCTTGCCTCCCCTCAACCTAGTTTTGGCGTCCTACGTAACAGCCCGCGAACCGCCGCCCTCCGCTCTCGCCTCGACCGCCTTAGGCGGTCGAGGCGAAAGCGAGGGGCGGTACTTTAGGGTCTGAGCAGCACTTGTAGTACGCCAAAACGGCGTCCGTCGGAGGCAAGCTCCGATCGGACGAAAATACTTCGCAGCGTTGCTCCCTCGGGGAGGGTTGGCCGCAGGCCGGGGTTGGGCTGCCAGAAAATGACTACTCACTTGTTCTGGAGTCGTGGACCGGGCTACTCGCAACAGATTCATCATTTCACTGTGCAGTCGAACGGATCGAGCGAATTGTTGGAATCCATATTCCCGTGGATAGTGCCGAAAGGATTGAGTCCCGCTTGGGAAAATCCGAAGCCTTGGTTCTCGAAAACCAGCCCTTGATCGATCGAGAAGCCGAGGCCGAAATCTTGGTTCAAACAAGCGACAATAAGGGCATTCCCATGGTTCGAATTCGAGTAGAGACCGAACCAGTCGGCGCACCGATTGTACGGAAAGGCCCGATTCCAAATCAAAAACAAATGGCCTGCATCGCTGGCCTGTATACGGTAGACCGAAACATTCGTAGTCCTCAAGAAATCATCGATGCGTTGTTTCGAGTCCCGTTGGAAAACAAAGAGGAGCGAGTCGACAATCGTCCACATAATCCACGCTACTTTGCCTCGCGTACTACCGCGAATTTGGTCAGCGGCCAAGATCATTCATCCGTCGGAAGTAGAGCAATACGTGAAAGGGCAGTTGTTCGTACTGCTCAGCGGAGGCGTCGGCTTGATGATTACTGCGTTACGTGGTTACAGAAATCGCAAAGGTGTCGCCAAAGCCGACAAAAAGGAGCTAGATCAAATCATTCACTACCTGGACGCAAATCGTTCCAGGATGAAGTACGACGAGTACCTGGCCAAAGGTCTTCCGATCGCTACAGGGTTCATTGAGGGAGCTTGTCGCCATGTGATCAAA
>JANMHA010000175.1:0-21499 GCA_031374925.1 Pirellula sp.
GGTCGCGTTTCGATCCACCGGTCCTTGACTTGCAGAAATCGCTCAGGCGAAGCGCTAATGATTTGGGCAGAACCAATATCCAAGTAACCGGCAAAGGGAGCAGCGTTCACCCGCCGTAAGCGTTGGTAGAGCGACGCGGAATCGCAGCGTGCAGGACACAGCAATCGCTGTGATAAGTTCACCTGAAAAATATCACCGGCATAAATGTAGTCGCGAGCTTTCTGAACCGCATCGCGAAAACCAGAACTGTCAAAATTACCAAGCCAGCCGCCACCCAGGCGAGTCTCAAACTGAGGTGCTGTCAGGCCATGCGCCATCGCGTGGAATTGGTGCATCTCCGAAGTGGCTTCGAAGGCGGACCACGATCGGTTGCTAGATTCCGGATCGTTTGATTGTAGCAATGCTCGAAACGCATCGCATCTTGCTTTGGCGCGTTGCAAGCGTGCTTCGGGCGATGAGGATTCCGGAAACCCTTGTGAGATAATCCATCCCTCTTCCGTTGCATGATCCCAGGCCAAAACCACATCGTAAAGTCCGAGCGTGGCCAACGGCAAACCGAATTCATCGTGCCGGGCCGACGGAACTCGTTCGAAACAACGACCCAGTTCATACCCCATAAATCCTGCCACTCCACCTTGGAATGGAGGTAGCCCTGGGACGGTTATCGATCGAAACGTTTCGATCCACTGTTCAAGCTTGGCCAGCGGATCCGCCGCTACCCGTTCGACCGTCAGGACGTCGATCGGATCCGCGGCCAAGAAGCTATAGCGGGATTGTTTGTCGCCAGCCAACGCGCTATCCAACCAACAGCAATTCGGCAAATGCTTGAGCCGTTCGAAAGCGATCGGCGCAGTCAGCCCTGCAGGCAGTAACTCAACGTGAGCGGCGGTAGCGTTGGCGATCATGACCCATTGTAGCACGGCACTCCGTGCCGTGAGCCTCCACACAGTGTGACAAGCGAAACTTTCATTGCCCCCCTTTCCTGATTTGGACAGAATTCCAGCGAGTTTTGGAAAATAGAATTCAAGTTGGTAGATGCGCACTCAGTCGTTTGGTCGCTATAATCTGCCTTGCTAAACCGCGACACCACCCTCGATATGAAATGCTTTGCTAAATGAGTTTAGACTGGGACAAGTTGATTTCGCTGATTCGCAAGCACGACCGGTTCGTGCTGACCAGCCATATTCGCCCCGATTGCGATGCTCTGGGGAGCGAGTTAGGGATGGCGGGAATCCTCGAGGCCATGGGGAAAGAGGTTGTGATTGTCAACGGCCATCCAACACCTCCAATTCTTTCCTTTCTTGACCCAACAGGAAGCATTCGTGTCATCGGTGAAAATATTCTCGGGGCGGACGTAAGTGGGGATTGCCTCATTGTTCTCGATACCAGCGCTTGGGCCCAACTCGGTCCGATGGCAGAAGTCCTCCGACGATTCGAAGGGACCAAGATTGTAATAGACCATCATGTTGGCGAAGACGATCTTGGAGCTCAGTTTTTCAAAGATACCAGCGCAGAAGCCACAGGGCACTTGGTCGCCTTGCTCGCCAAACACGCGGGAGTACCAATCTCGAAAGAGATGGCCACGGCCTTGTACTCCGCGATCGCAACCGATACCGGTTGGTTCCGGTTTGCTTCGACGACCAGCGATACCTATCGAATCATCGGTGACCTCGTGGATTGCGGTGCGTCCCCTTCGTCCATCTACGGCGATTTGTATGAACGCGATACCCTTGGGCGAGTCCGACTTCGCGGTCGAATCCTGTCACGCATTCAAGTGGAAAACAATGGTCAGTTAGCGCATACCTTTGTCCGCAAGGAAGACTTTGTGGAATCGGGGGCACTCGCCAGTGACACCGAAGACGCAATCAATTTGGCCTTGGCCATCGTCGGCGTCAAAGTGGCTTTCATCATGATCGAGCAACTGAAAGGTGGCTTTAAGGTAAGTTTCCGCTCGCGATGCCATGTCGATTGCAACGAATTATCCCGTCTCTTCGGAGGGGGTGGGCACCGAGCGGCTGCGGGGGCTTTCGTCGAGGGGGACTTCAACGAGCTCCAAACGCGAGTCCTACAAGCGACGCGCGCGGCTCTCAACAACAAACCTGTCTATGCTTGATTTGATTCGTTTCGCAATCGCACTTTTGCCGCTGGCAGCCTACACCAATGTACTGGGATTGCTGCGACTGAGGTCCCATCCGACGGTTTTAAGCGGTGCAATGGATCTTGTTTTGTTGGGCTTGGCCGTGATCGGTTTTATCGCGATTGGCCCAATGGAACTTTTCTTTCCGCGAGCAGCCTATTCGCTCCTGGGTGTTTGGGTCTGGATTGTGCTTATCGCTTTGTATCTATTCCTTTTGATGCTACTAGCATTGAACACAGTACCTACGCTGGTCGTCTATGGCTTGGACCACAAAATGCTTCGAGCTCAGATCTGCGAACTCTTGGAGAAGGAGCAGATTCGATCGGAATGGCTTGGCGACTTGGTCGATTTGCCCGAGCTAGGTGTGCGGGCGTGTATCGAGCCTGCCGGGCGAGGATCCGTTTCTCAAATACACGCGGCCGGTAAGCAACAGAATCTATCCGGTTGGTTTACCTTTGAGAGGCTTCTCGTCGAAAAAGTTGCAACCACTCAAATCAATCAACGCCGACAAGCCATTCTATGGTTGAACATTAGCTTGCTCCTTTTCGGTATTGCAGCTGTACTCATTAGCAAAGATCTGCCACGCCTTCAGCAAGTGATGAACAATATGTTTGAAGGAGGATAGAAAATTTGGAGTGCTGGGATTCATCCCAGCTTAAAGATCTTACTGTTGGCCTTCTACGATTGCCCATCCGGTTGTTTCATGCCCAGTTGCTTCATTTTGCGATATAGGTTCGATCGCTGAAGACCCATTTTTTCGGCCGCTTGAGTTACGTTGCGATGGCAGGCTTTGATTTGTTCCTCGATGTATTTGATTTGAAAATCCGCCGTGGCATCGCCAAGCGATTGATTCAAATCCAACATGGCACCAGGGCCATCCGCCGACATCGATCGGGGCGAACTGACGAAGTCGAGTTCCGACTCATCGAGCGTATCGCTGCTCGTCAAATATGCGATCCGTTCGACGATGTTTCTGAGTTCACGGATGTTGCCCGGCCAATCGTGCGCCATCAAGCGACGTTTGGCACTGGCCGACCAAGTTGGTTTGCTACGTCCAATCTTGGTACAAAACATGGTTAAAAAGAAATCCGCTAGATCCAAAACATCTTCACCCCGATTTCGGAGCGACGGCAAGTTGATCGTCACAACGGTCAAACGAAAATACAAGTCCTCGCGAAATTTCTTTTGCCGAACCATCTCGACCAAGTTTTGATTGGTTGCCGCAATGACTCGTACATTGACCGGAATCGGCGCGGAGCCACCTACGCGAACCACCACCTTTTCTTCCAGTACTCGGAGCAGTTTCGCTTGGCCCGCCAAACTCATGTCCCCAATCTCGTCCAGAAAAAGTGTTCCGCCTGAGGCCATTTCAAACTTGCCATTGCGGGTCTCATGCGCATCGGTAAAGGCACCTTTTTCGTGGCCGAATAGCTCACTTTCGAGAAGCGTCTCCGTGATAGCGGCGCAGTTGACGGCGATGAACGGTTCAAACTTACGCTTGCTTTGATAGTGGATTTGGCGAGAGACCACTTCTTTGCCGGTACCGT
This sequence comes from Pirellula sp., assembly GCA_031374925.1. Taxonomy (GTDB): domain Bacteria; phylum Planctomycetota; class Planctomycetia; order Pirellulales; family Pirellulaceae; genus JBKCUI01. The sequence goes on from JANMHA010000175.1 coordinate 3,685, forward strand.
TTTCCCCCAGGAGCAACACCGCTAGATCGGTCGCTCCAACTCGTGTGACGGTTGCTTTTAGGGCTTGCATCTCGGTTGAATTGCCGACCAACTGAACTTGCTGTTGCGCGTCTTGAGTGAGACGATCGCGAGTTTGCACGAGCCGTTGCATTTGCTGTGTGTTGGCAAGGGCCGCCGACGCATGGCGGGCGAGCTCGATCAAATCGGTTTCGTCTTGGGCATCGAAGCGACCGTCCGCATGGTTGATGACTTCAAAGACCCCCATCGGTTTGTTGCGAGTGTCCATCAGCGGCACCGCCAAAAGAGAATCGGTGCGATAGCCGCTGCTGGAGTCGACGCGCCGGTCGACTTCGTCATGCGGATCGGAGCGATCCCAGCGTCTCGGCTGAAGACTTTTCAAAACAGCCCCGGCTAGGCCTTTATCGTCTGCAATGCGTAGTGGTTTTCCCTCCATGCCCAGCGCCGGATGTCCGACCAGTTCGCGAGCAGCTTTGTCCCAGAGAAAAATACTCGCGCGGTCGCACCGCAACAATCTCGTTGCAGCCTGAGCGATGTCTTGCAACAAACGATCCAGGTCTTGGTGGGAGTGCCAATCGGCAGCTACGTTGAGGATCTGGCTGAGCCGGACTACGTCGCGGGTTTTTTGCTGCTGGCGTTGCCACGTGTCGATCGTCAAGCCGACCAAGCTCAAGTGTTCAGCGACTTGTTCGATTTGCTGTTGGCTGATTACGGGTTGGCAACACAGCACGAGGTTTTTGTTTAGGGTCGACGGGATCGGCAAATAGGTCCAGAGGGCAGAATGATGAGTTCGGCGACCATCGAGACATTCACTAGCGAGATTCCAATCCGGTGGCTCCGCCGTGCACTTCCCGATTTGCAATGTTCGTTTCCAGGCCCCTTTGGAGGCGACCATCAGGACGAGCCCCGTCACACGCCACACGTTGATCGCCCAATCGAGAGGCTCTTGTAGCAACTGTTCGATCGAACGAGCCCGCTCAATCGAGCCGAACAGTTGATTGACAAATGGGGTAAGGGATGAACTCACTAATCCAAAACCTCACCTTTGGGTTCAGGCAGAAAGAACCCGATGACAAACGCAAATACGGCGATGACGGTGGCAACATAGCCAGCCGCCTGGGCCATGATCATCGGCGTGACCTTTTCCGTTGCCCCAGCCAAGAAGGGCGCTACTAAGTTCGTGGTGACAAACGCCATGCTAGTTCCGATCATGCGTCCGCCTACGTTCGTCGCAAAGCTGCCACCGGTCCCTCTTAGATGCAACGGGAACACTTTTGGTAAATACTCGCCGAAGTAGCTAAACTGCGCGACCGTCAGCAAGCCGCAGGCGCCATAAGCCCAGTAAAAACTCGATCCGCCTGATTTGTATAAAAAGAAATAGGCAAGTGGAATCATTAAGAGGGCTGGAATTTGAAATACTTTCAAGAGCATCACGCGACTGATTCCGAAGATGATCAAAAAGGCTAACAAAATACGTCCTATAAGACCTCCATATTCTTGATACAATTGAACGGTATTGCCGACTTTCTTCACTTGAATGTTGAACGGTTCTTGTTTCAGGAAGTTTTCGCGAAGCTGACCTTTAATCGCTTTGCGTTCCGGTGAACCGGCCGTTGTTTCGTCGAAAGCCTCATTCAACTTGGCCGCTTCTGCTCTCAACGGCCTCAACTCTTTGCTTTGTTCAGCGAGCTCCGGCAATCCTGGGGCGATGCGCAGCGGAGTCAACTGGAGAGCGCCAAACGCTATTCCATAAGCACATGCCGAAAGCATGGCCGTCACGAGGGTCACTCGGCGGAACTCCGGTGCAAACAAGGCGCTAATCTTCGGTCTTTTTAGGGTGCCAGCGGCCTTGCGTTCCTTCCAAATTCGCGACTCGGGCACAAAGGGTAGTAAAAGTGCGATTGGAATAGCCGGCAGCAGTCCAGTGCACAGCAGATACCGCCACGAAGCAGGATCCGTACCGTTGGGCGCGATCGGCAATCCAAAATCCGATAGGTTTTTAGCATTGGCCACGATCCAGACATTCACTTCGGTTACCAAGATTCCACCTAGGGATGCAAAAGCTTGAGTAATCCCAAGCCATTTTTCTCGTTGTTTCTTGTCTTCGAAGACTTCCGCAAGCCATGTAATCGCAGCTACGAATTCGACACAAACGCCGATAAAGGTGGTGCTTCGAAAGAAGATAAACCAGCCGAGCGTCGTACTGTAAGCGGCCAAAAAGGGTGAAAGCGAATACACGAAGATGCTGGCAGCCATCACGAATTTGCGGCCAAGGCGATCGGTTAGGGCCCCTCCGATCAACCCGAACACGCCACCGCAAAGCGCGGTGATCCAAAGCAGTCTACCAGTCCACAAGTTGACCGACGGATGGTTGAGCGGTACATCCAACAACTCTGCAATCGCAGGAGGCGCTGCTAAAGGCGTCATCAGCAGTTCGTAGGTGTCGAACAAGAAACCGATACTTGCAATGACAATGATCAACCAAGTGGTTAATGAGAACTGGCTTTTGGTTTCCATGGAGGCAGGCTTTGTGGGGGCTTGTCGGCGCATTGACTTGAGCAGTGAGATTGGAACAGCGAGAAGTATAGCCTGGCGCGAAGCACCAATCGAGTACCAATGGACTCTGGCACTTTGAATCCGCAACGAATACTCTATTATTGTTCAGTCCACCGAGCCACTTAGGCGAGCGGCAGATGGCATTATCCCAACCCGATGCGTGAGCGAGGGACGACTCCACAAGTCCCTCACTTACGTTTCGGGTTAGGATTGGTAGTTTTTACACACGCCGCTCGCCTTACCTTCAACTCGCGAATCCTACTGTGTCACCCTCCATTCTTGTTACCGGCTACGGTGGATTTCTTGGGCGAGCGATCTGCCGTGAGCTGTTAAGCCGTGGTTATCGCGTCCGGGGACTCGCCCGAAACAAGTATTCCGAGCTAGAAACTCTGGGAGTGGAGTGCATTCAAGCCTCGGCTACCGATCCGTCAGCATGCAACGAAGCATGTCGAGGGATGGATGGAGTGATTCATTCCGCGGCTTTAGCTGGAGTTTGGGGACCAGCCAAACTTTATGAACAGACCAATATCGGAGCGACCGAAAATCTACTGAGTTCATGCAAGAAACTCGGCATCGGGGCTCTCGTCTACACCAGTTCTCCCTCGGTAACCTTCGATGGGACGGCTCAACGCAACATAGATGAAAACGTACCATATCCGAACAAATGGCTCTGCCACTACCCTCGAACCAAAGCGATAGCAGAACAGCAAGTCTTGGCCGCGAACCAACCGACCGGTTTTGCAACTTGTTCCTTACGACCCCATTTAATTTGGGGAGTCGGCGATCCGCATTTGATCCCGCGCGTGATCGAAAAATGCCGATCAGGAAGGTTGCGCCGCGTTGGGGATGGGAAAAACTTGATCGATACGGTGCATGTAGACCACGCTGCAATCGCCCATCGATTGGCTTTGGAACGGATGCTGGATCGCGACCAGAACGCATCCGGACGGGCGTATTTCATCACGGACGACGAACCGATCGAATGTTGGGAATGGATCACAACGATTTTGGAGTCGGCTAAGTTGAAGCCGCCAAACAAAAGCATCTCGTTTCGCGCCGCGTATCGCATGGGAGGCATTTTGGAGGCGATTTATGGCCTATTGCAAATAGCGAGCGAGCCGCCGATGACGCGGTTTGTGGCGGCTCAACTTGGGGTGGATCACTTTTTTAATATTTCTTCGGCCAAAGAGCGGCTGGGTTATGTACCGATTCTGAACCGTGCGGAGCGAGTCGCGGAGCTTGCGTGGGTCAGTCGCTCCGCCGACTGACGGTCAGGCTGATTCCGACATAAGTGCAACCCTACTTCAAATCCACCTTGACGGTATGAAAAGTCGAATTTGCAACTTGATTCGCGCCGATTCGCGTTATTAGGGGGAGTGGGCAGATTCAGGAGTCCTGTGTTGCCCGCCAATAATGCCAATAGCACGAATGAGTAGGGAATGGGTTGTCGATTCGAAGCCAACTTAAACCGAGATTTCACAATGAAGCCGTAAATCTTTTAAGGGAAACGCTTTACGGTTTATTCCTGGCCATCGGCGAGATCGTTGGTGCTGAGAATTGAGCAGCGAATGAGTTCGATAGGTCGAGGACATCCGTCGACGGAGCGACAGATCTACGACGGAGCGACGGATCTACGACGGAGCGATGGATCTACGTGCAACCGTTTTGGGCTTGTGAATACCGAGGCTGTTCACCATACTATTGCCTCAAATTATTCAGAAATTGGGTTGAGCCACACCTTGCTGCGTAGCGAGTTGAAACGGCCGCGGGATACCGATGGCCGTTTGTTTTTTGATGCGAAATTTCTCGCGTCAATCGGACTCAACCAAGCGACATGCGTACTTCGGCACGCCATGATTCGCACACACCTTTTGCTTCGAGCGATTGCTCGGAAATGAGAACGACATATGGGACGTTATACAGGCCCCAAGGCCAGAGTGAATCGACGCTTCGGAGCATTGCTTTACGAGAGCGCGGGTGCCGTTCGGGCTTACGAAAAGCGCAGCGAACAACCGCCAGGGATGCACCCAAAGGGTCGCCGAACGAGCAATTACGGCACCGCGTTGTCCGAGAAGCAAAAAATCAAGTATTACTACGGTCTTGGCGAACGACAGCTTCGTCGCTACTTCGATGACGCGGTACGCAAGAAGGGAAACACGGGCGAAACTCTTTTGCTGATGTGCGAAAGACGACTCGACAACATCGTTCGACGCATTGGTCTTGCCAAAACAAGGCCACAGGCGAGGCAAGGAGTCGCGCACGGTCACTTCAAGGTCAATGGCGTGAAAGTTTCGAGCCCTTCGTATGTGCTTCGCCCAGGCGATGTGATCGAAATTCGAAACAATGAAGCAGTTCGCAATCTCTATCGAGGAATCATTGCGAATAACTCTCCCGTCCCGTTGGATTGGGTCACTTTCGACAGTGAAGGTCTTAGGGCGACGATTCAAGGCAATCCTGGTCCAAGCGACATTTCGCTACCAGTGAACGCTAATATCGTGGTCGAATTCATGTCTCGATAGTTTTACTCAGCTTGTTGATCAACTCATGCATTCTCCTGTTGTCGTTTTGGGCGGTGGACCTGGCGGTTATGCGGCGGCCTTTTTGGCTGCCGATGAAGGCCTGGAAGTTGTCCTGGTTGAATCGGAATCCCGACTTGGCGGCACATGTCTTTTGCGAGGATGTATTCCATCCAAAGCTCTTTTGCATGTAGCAAAGGTGTTGGGCGAAGTGCATGAGATGAGCGAAGATTGGGGGGTCGAGTTCGGCGTCCCAAAAATCGATGTCAACAAAGTTCGAGCTCGAAAAGACAAAGTGATTGACACGCTTACGGGTGGCTTGAGTCAGCTCGCCAAACGGCGCAACGTAAAGATCATCCAAGCCCGCGGCAAATTCGAAAACTCAACGACTTTGCTGCTTGAAGGGGACGATCCATCCATTCCAGAAGAGCGAAGAATCACGTTCGACTTCTGCGTGGTGGCTACTGGCAGCGTGCCCGCCATGCCTGCGTCATTCGATATCGGATCCAGTCGCGTGATGGACTCCACCGGTGCATTGGCTCTGGCCGATATTCCTCAGAAATTGCTTGTTATCGGTGGTGGATACATTGGCCTTGAAATGGGAACTGTCTACGCCCATTTGGGCTCCAAGGTCTCGGTCGTCGAATGGACCGACGGCTTGCTGCCTGGCGCCGATCGCGATCTTGTCAAACCGCTACAAAATCGCCTCAAGAAGTTATTTGAGGAGCGAATCTATCTAAACACCAAGGTCGGCTCGGTGGCTGAAGTCGACAACCAAATTGAAGTTACCTTCGAAGGACCAGGCAAATTTGGTCACGAGCGATTTGATCGTGTTTTGGTCAGTGTTGGCAGACGACCCGTCAGCCAAGGACTTGGACTTGAAAACACAAGTGTTCAGGTCAACCCGCGTGGATTCATTGTTTGCGACAAGCATCAGCGAACTGGCGATTCACACATTTTCGCAATAGGTGACGTCGCTGGCGATCCGATGCTTGCGCATAAGGCCAGCCATGAAGCCAAAGTTGCGATTGAAGTCATACTCGGTAAGCCAGCGATTTTTGACAAAGCGGCAATCCCTGCGGTTGTTTTCACCGACCCGGAGATCGCTTGGGCCGGCTTGACAGATGACCAAGCGAAACGAGAGGGACGCAAAGTTGATATTGAGATTTATCCGTGGGCTGCAAGTGGTAGAGCTCAAGCCATTGGGCGAACCGATGGTTTTACGAAGTGGCTTGTCGATCCTGAGACCCATCGCGTCCTGGGATGCGGTATTGTCGGGTCGGGAGCCGGTGAATTGATTGCCGAAGCGGTCTTGGCAATTGAAATGGGTTGTGAAGTTCGCGATCTCACCGAGTCCATTCATCCGCACCCGACCCTTAGCGAAACACTTATGAACGCTGGCGAAGTGCATTACGGAACGGCAACCGAAATCTACAAACCGAAACGCCATACGTAAGTCCGCATCTCGTAAGTCCGCATCCCGTAGGTCCGCATCTCCGAGGCGGACATTCGCATATTCGCAGTTTCACGGACCAAAAGGCGACAATTTCGGAGTGGCACGCTCAGAGCCTAAGCGATGGGCTTGGGAATTGTGGCGCATGATTCTAGCGACTCACCACGCCCTTCGTAAACTCAGGGACTTGCCACACGATGGAGGAAACCTTGCGGATAAACTCACAGCCTAGGAGCGAAAGGCGACAAAAAACCACGCAACTCCACGTTAAGTTTCCTTCTGCGGAGAGTCCAAGACTGCGATCGCTTCTACGGTTGTCGCTGCGGCGAATTCTGGTATACTTCTGACTCACAAAAACAGCGAAAAAAACCTGAAAAAACATTGGGAAAACGCGTTTTCCACAAAGGGGCTTTTGACGCAGTTCGATTCTCTATTCCGAAATGGCTTTCCCCGTGTCGAACGTCCCTCCAGATGATGATTTTGATGCCAACGATCCGGCCTCGCTGCCATCGAATTCGGGGGGCGGAGGTGGCAATGGCGGCGAGCGGATGATCGAGGAATCGATCGAAAACGAACTTCGCAATAGTTACTTAACCTACGCCATGAGCGTTATCGTTAGCCGAGCCTTGCCCGATGTTCGCGATGGTCTCAAGCCGAGTCAAAGGCGTATCCTCGTCGCAATGCACGATTTGAATTTGACTCCTGGTGCTGCGCGTGTTAAGTGCGCTAAGATTGCGGGCGATACGTCGGGTAACTACCACCCGCACGGCGAAGCCATCATCTATCCGACCTTGGTCCGGATGGCTCAGGAATGGAACATGCGACACATGCTGATCGACAAGCAAGGGAATTTCGGTTCGATCGCCGGATTGCCGGCAGCAGCCATGCGATACACCGAAGCTCGCTTGGCTGCCCCCGCTGCCATGATGTTGGATGACATTAGACTCGACACCGTCGACTTCATCCCAACCTATGACGAACGTCGAACCGAACCAGTGGTTCTTCCTTCAAAATTCCCAAACCTGCTCGTCAATGGTGCGACAGGCATCGCCGTGGGTATGGCTACCAGCCTACCGCCGCACAATCTTAGAGAAGTCTGTGCAGCATTGATCAAGGTCATCGAAGACCCCGATGTTTCGATCTCTGAGATCTGCCAAATCATTCCCGGTCCTGACTTCCCAACCGGCGGTATCATCTGCGGTCGATATGCAATTCGACAAGGCTACAACACGGGCCGATCGACCATCGTGATGCGGGCTCGAGTCGATGTTGAAGAAGGCAAAAAGGCCAGATTGATCGTTCGCGAAATCCCCTATCAGCAGTTCCGAGATCGAGTCATCGAACGTATCGCCGATCTGGTTCGAGGCGAACGTATCAAAGGCATCTCCGCCATCCGCGATGAAAGCGATCTCAAAGAGCCTGTTCGAATCGTTATCGAAATCAAACAGAACTCCGACCCGCACGTCGTTCTCAACCAGCTCTATCAATTCTCATCGTTGCAAGAGTCCTTCTCGATCAACATGCTAGCGCTTGTGGATGGCAAGCCTCGCGAATTGAGCATCAAAGAACTGCTACAAGAATTCATTCGCCATCGTTTTACCGTCATACGTCGGCGAACTCAATTCCTATTGGCCTCCGCCAGGAAACGCAAGCACGTCGTTGAAGGGCTGTTGCTCGCGTTAGCCAACATCGACGAAATCATCATGCTGATCCGCAAAAGCCGCACGCAAGCCGAAGCGAAAGAAAAGCTGATGGGGGTCGAATGCCCGGCTGCCATGATGGAGCGAGCACTTGGTGAACGGGGTTACACTGACTTCCAATTGGAGCGAGGCAAAGCGGAGGTATATCGACTCACCAGCGTTCAAACGGACGCAATCCTTCGAATGACGTTAGGTCAGTTGGCTGGCCTGGAACAGGAGCGACTCACCGACGAGCACGCCTCCATCCTCAATGAAATCGAGAAGTTCCGAGTGATTTTGAGCGACCCTGCCAATATCTACGCCATCATCAAAGCCGATTTGGAAGAAATCTCTCGCAAGTTCGGCAACGACCGCCGAACGTTGATCGATGAAGAAGAGTTGGGCAACTACAACATGGAGGATTTGATCACCGAGGAAACGATGGTGGTCACTATCTCGCATCAAGGGTACATCAAACGCATTCCAGCCACGACGTATCGCGCTCAAAAACGTGGTGGCAAGGGCATCGCAGGCTTACGAGCCGAAGAGGAAGATCCCGTCGAGCATCTCTTCATCGCAAGTACCCACGCGCACCTGCTGTTCTTCACGAATCAGGGCAAGGTGTATTGGCAAAAGGTTTGGGAGATACCGCAAATGAGCCGCGAGAGCCGCGGGCGAGCGTTGGTGAATCTCTTGAATTTGACCCCAGAAGAAAAGATTCGAGACTGCGTCTCGGTTCGCGATTTCAATCTGCCTGGGCACTTCCTAATGATGGCGACCAAAAAAGGCATCATCAAGAAGACCGAGCTTGAAGCGTATAGCCGTCCTAAGAAGGGGGGCATTATCGCGATCAAGTTGCGAGAGGATGACGAGTTGGTTGACGTCGTCGTAGCCAAACCTAACGACCAAATCGTTTTGGCGACCGCTAACGGCATGGCCATCCGGTTTGCCGAAAGCAACGCTCGCTCGATGGGTCGAAACACCTCGGGCGTGAAGGGAATCTCCTTGAAGAAGGGGGACGAACTGGTGGGAATGGTCGTGGCCGATTCGACGGCAACATTGCTAACGGTTTGCGAATTAGGCTATGGCAAACGAACGACCTTTGGTCCTGGCGACGAGATGGCTGGAAAAGACGTCGTAGCTGTAGGTGACGAAAATGGCGAGGACCCGGCTGTCGAGGAAGAAGTACCCGACGAACCCGAAAACGAAGCAGACGACCTTAACTCCGCCAACCGCTATCGCACACAGCGCCGCGGCGGTAAAGGGGTCATCGATATCAAGACGACAAAACGAAATGGCCGCGTAGTCGGCATCGTTCCAGTGAGCGACGCCGATGAGCTGATGATGATGACCGTTCGTGGCAAGATCCAACGGGTGGCTGCCAAGGACATCAGCGTTATCGGACGTAACACACAGGGCGTTCGCATCATGAGTTTGGACGAAGGGGATACGCTCACCGCCATTGTTCGCGTTCCCCCGGAAGACATTTCCGAATTGGAAGCAGCCAAACCCACGCTAATGCAAGATGACTTGGTTGCAAGTGATATGCCAGACGAAACGACGATCGCTGACGATGATGTATTGGATACACCGGATTCGACCGAGTCGTCGACCGACGACGAGGGCCAGAGCTGAGTGAGAGCCTGTCCGTGAACAATACGCAGTCCGATTCGTTGCTGATCTTGGTCTGCACGTACAATGAACGCGATAACTTGCCGACGTTGTTTGAGCAGATCGAGTCGGTCCTTCCGAACGCCAGAATCCTCGTGGTGGATGATAATTCGCCCGACGGTACAAGCGATTGGGTGGAACAGCAGATCAAGGAGCGAAAAGAAAAGGTCGACTTTCGCTCAGCAGACGAAGCGACTCTGGCAACTTTTGCGGATCGAAAGGCGACACAAACGCAGTCGATTTCGCTGATTCGCCGGAGCGGAAAGCTTGGGCTCGGCACAGCCCTACGTGCTGGCATGCAGTTCGCAATCGATAACGGCTATGAATGGATGCTTAATTTGGATGCGGACTTAAGCCACAGCCCTTCCTCAATTCCGTCGCTGCTAGCTCAGCGACATATCTCAGACGTGGTCGTTGGATCTCGTTACGTTGAGGGTGGAGGAATGGAGGGTTGTTCATGGAAGCGTGTATTTGTCAGCAAGTGCGCGAACGCATATGCAAGGCGGATCATCGGTTGGTCGGTGCGGGATTGTAGCAGTGCCTTTCGACTATATCGCGTGAGCAGTTTGCGAGTTTTGAAACTCGATGAGCTTCGCGGAACAGGTTATGGTTTTTTGGAAGAAGTGCTTTGGCACTTGATTGACCAGGGAGCACGATTAAGGGAAGTCGGCATCGTTTATACCGAACGCAGAGAAGGCAAATCGAAGATCTCGATAAAGGAAGCCTTGTCGACCATCGCCTCGATTCATCGCGTTGCTAGATTGCAAAAAGGCCGATTGTAGAACAGGCCAGGTGACGGTGGTGCTCGCTTCCGAGCAGTTGGGACAAATGCCCTATGTTAGTGCGCAATCATTTGGAGGTACGCCGATTCTGTTTCCAGAGTTGGACCTGCACATCGTTAAGGCGTTTCGCGCCCGGCGTACTCCTGCCTCGGTCGATGCATTGTTCCATTTCCAAGATCCGGAAGATCGTTGGCGAGATTCTTGGTTTCTTGAAGTTCCTCTTCCAAATCAAATAACTGTAGCCCATCGCCCAAGATCGGCTTTGTTTTGGGCTTGGGATCGCTCCAGCCACCAGAGTCGGAACAAAAGCATAGCTTGTAGCGTCCTTTTCGTATTGCAAACGAACCGTTGATCGAGTGATGAATCGTAGAAGGGCGAACTGGTGCAGCAGAGGGGTTGTTGAAAATCGAAACCCAACTGAAGCTGTCCGGACCGGCATCGGCAGGCAAGGGAATTCCGATGGATTCGGGGACGGTTGCAAACAAGTCCGTTAAGCATACGACATGGTCACCGACACAATTGTCGCCGACTTCATCGAGTGGACGCAATCTTGGGTCAATTTGTGCATAATAGGCTCTTGTGCAGTTCCAAGATGGGAATCGTTTTTCGCATTCTACGCTCGATGGTACTATGCCGCTCAGGCTACGTGTGGCACGCTCTGAGGTACGAAGGGCGTGGGAGTCGCTAGAATCGTTTCTGCAGTTCACCACGCCCATCGCTTTCGCTCTGGGACGTGCTACACGCTTGGCAGTTAGGCAAACGACGTACAAACTGGAAAGGAAATACCTGCATGCGAGTCACGGTAGAGTTTTTCGGGATTCCTCGCGCCCGAGCTGGTGTATCCCAAACTCTTGTCAATGGCTCAACTCTGGGAGAGGTCTTTCTGGATCTCACTCAGCGATTCCCTGCTTTAGGCGAAGAGTGCATTCAAGGCCGTTTTTTGAAAGCCGGATACACCGCCAATTTGCAAGGAGAAAAATTTGTGACCGATCCAGCGACCATGCTGAACGAAGGGGACTCTATTCTCTTTCTCTCAATCGACGCGGGCGGGTAGACAATTTGGAGTGCTGGGATTCATCCCAGCTTTAAGATCGCGAGGCGCGCGGGTTGAGAGTCAGGACTGGACGGTAACTGTGTTTGTCGAGTACGAAAACGAATACGGTTAGGAGCACGATCACGATTAGGACTAAGTTTAAGTAATGCAACCAATTCACGGATACCATGGACGCTATCTTCGAGTCGATTTATCGACAGGCCACTCTACGGAGGTCGTGCTTGAAGAAAAACTCTTGCGGGACTATCTCGGAGGATGCGGCCTTGGTGTTGCATTGATGCTAAAGGAAGGTGCGGCCACGGAAGATCCGCTCGCGCCTGAAGCCGTTTTGGCCTTTGTGTTTAGTCCGCTCGTAGGTAGCCCTTTGACAACCTCAGCTAAGTTTGCAGTGGTCAGCAAGAGCCCGTTGACGCAAAGACTAAACGATTCGCTTGCAAGTAGCGGATTTGCTTTAGCGGGAAAAAAGACAGGTTTCGATGCAATCGTGCTAGTGGGAAAGGCGGACCGGCTTTCTATCCTGTTGATTGACGATCAAGGCGTTCGCTTGGAGTCAGCCGACGAATTGGTGGGTTGCTCCAATCGCAGAACGCAGGAGGTTCTACAGAGTCGCATTGGCCCTGAATTCAAAACCGCTACGATTGGCCCGGCCGGTGAAAAACGCGTTCCCTACGCTACAATCTCTCACGATGGCCGACATGCAGGACGTGGCGGTAGCGGCGCAGTGTTGGGCTCCAAGAATATCAAGGCAATTGCTGTACGAGGAACTCATCGAGTGCGATGGGCGAATCCGCCAGCTTTGATGAGCTTTGCCAAAAACCTATCGGAACGATCCTTTGGCCCAGCCACCGCCAAATATCGCGAATTGGGGACCGCTTCCAATTTGTTGATGTTCAATCGACTGAACGTCCTGCCGACTCGCAATTTTCAACAGGGGAGTTTTGAGGGTGCAATCGCTATCTCGCCGGAGGAGCTCAATGTCACCCGCGATCGCACTCGAGCCTCGTGTGCGGCCTGTACTATCGGCTGTGAGCATCTCTATAGCATGAAAAGCGGTGACGGATCCGTTCGGCTCGAGTATGAGAATTTGTTCGCACTCGGACCACTATGCGGTATTGATGATCCCGAATTCGTACTCGAAGCATCGCGGCGCTGTGATGACCTCGGAATCGACACGATCAGCGCTGGCGGCACGATTGCCTTCGCCATGGAATGCGCCGAACGTGGGCTTTTGGATGCTCCCTGGTTGCGCTTCGGAGATGGCAATGCGTTGCTGCAAGCATTGGACTCCATCGTTAGCGGCGAGGGGTTGGGTCCGATTTTGGCTATGGGGAGCCGGCGCATGGCCATGGAGATAGGAAAGGATTCGATTGATTTCGCGCCTCAGGTCAAGGGACTTGAACTGCCTGGCTATGACCCGCGTGGATTGCAAACGATGGCGCTCGGATTCGCCGTGAGTACTCGCGGAGCGGATCACAATCGATCCGGGGCATATGAAGTTGATTTCTCCGAAGCGGTTGATCGTCGCAATGTCGGCCCCGAGTCCGCTCATTTGGCTATCGAAACCGAGGATAAAGCGGCTCTGATGGATTCACTGATTCTGTGTAAGTTTCTGCGAGGTATCTTTGCGGATTTTTTTGAGGAGTCGGCAGAAATATTGAGTTTGGTCACCGGCTGGGAAGCAAGCGCCGACGAACTTCGCGAGACTGCTCAACGCATCGTAACAGCCAAGAAGCGATTCAATATCCTTGCGGGATGGACTCCTGCCGAAGACACACTTCCCGCCCGCATGTTGCAAAAAGCACTCCCCGAGGATTCTCGTTCGCATTTGTCCGCGGACCGTCTTGCTTCGCTAATAAAAGCGTACAATTTGGCTCGTGGATGGACCGAAGAAGGCTGGCTCCCGTAGGATTTGAGATTTGAGATTTGAGATTTGAGATTTGAGATTTGAGATTTAACCACTGCCCAACTGCCCACTGCCCACTGCCCACTGACAACTGACAACTTACCAACATGTCCGAAACATTTATTCTCATTCCTGGCCGAACCACCGATCAAGGTTGTGGCGTGAGCGAGGGCAAATTCAAGGCGAAATACCAAACGGCGGTTAGTTCCTTGCAAGTCGCACCCGGCGACATGGAACGACTTGGGCTATCTGAGGGTGATCGCGTGCGACTAACTGGTGAAGAGGGTCAGTCCGTCGAAGTCTGTATCACTGCCGCAAAGAAAGATGAGTTGCCCGAAGGACTTCTATTCATCGCCTACGGAGACATTTCTAGCCGGTTGATGACTGGCGATACTCACGGTTCCGGAATGCCCACCAGCAAGGGGATGGAAGTGACCATGCAATTATTACAAAAGGCCTCGTCATGACTTACGCGGCTACCCAAGTCTACGCACCCACTCCAAGCATTCCGGGTGAGCTAAAAGTCATTCAGGACGCGACCTGCACTTTTTGCGGTTGTGTTTGCGATGACATCGAACTAACGGTCAAAGACGACCATATCATCGAAGCCAAACGAGCATGCGTGCTGGGCAAAGCTTGGTTTCTAAATCATAGCATCGAAGATCGACCAAGCTGTATGGTCGATGGCAAACCTGCAACTCTAGAACAAGGCTACGATCGCGCGGCTCAAATCCTCACGAATGGAAAGTACCCGATCGTTTACGGTCTGAGCGATTCCCCGTGTGAAGCCCAACGAGTCGCTGTCAGTATCGTGGACTGGATCAAGGGTACGATCGACACTACTACCAGCGTTTGTCACGGACCTTCTGGAATGGCCTTTCAAGGAGTCGGTGAGGTAACCTGTTCCTTAGGCGAAGTTGCGAATCGAGGCGACTTGATCATGTTCTGGGGATCCAACCCAGCGGAGAGTCATCCTCGCCATTTCACAAAATATAGCCTCATGCCCAAAGGGATGTTCCTGCCAAACGGTCGCAAAGATCGCACTTGCGTGCTCGTTGATGTTCGGAAAACCAAGAGCGCCAAGGCGGCCGATATTTTTATTCAGATTAAGCCCAAGCGAGATTTCGAGGCCCTGTGGACTTTGAGAGCGTTGGCCAAAGGGATTGAATTGGATCCGGACCTTGTACAGCGGGAAACTGGAGTTGAGTTTTCCGTGTGGACCGATCTGATGGATCGCATGAAAGCCTGCAAATTCGGAGTTATTTTCTTCGGTATGGGCTTGACCATGACTCGGGGAAAGCACGCCAATAGCGAAGCATTGCTGGCTTTGACACGGGACATGAATGAACACACCCGATTCGTCGCCAAGCCCAATCGAGGGCACGGCAATGTCACTGGGGCCGACAACGTAGTTTCATGGCGAACCGGATATCCGTTTGGCGTCAACCATTCTCGCGGTTACCCTCGTTTCAATCCAGGTGAGTACACGACATCGGACACGCTAGCCAATCGAGAAGCGGATTGCGGCATGACGATTGCCTGCGATCCCATGGCCAATTTTTCCCAGCCTGCGCGAGAGCATCTGGCTTCGATTCCATTCATCGCACTGGATACTAAAGAAACGCCCACGACTCGAGCCGCGGCCGTAGCTTTCACCGTGGCCACATACGGGATCAACACTGGGGGCACTGTCTATCGGATGGACGATGTACCAATCCCACTTCGCCCTGCCTTTCCGTCGCCGCATCCCAGCGACTATGACGTCCTAACGGAGATCGAAGTACGCGTGAAGGAAATTCTGGGTGTGACTCACAAATGACCTCATCTGACTACATCAAGATTTCGCAGGGGCTTGTCTACGATCCACTGCATGGCATCGATGGTGAAATTCGAGATCTCTGGATCCTCGATGGCCGCATTATTGCTCCACCAACGGATCTTGCCATCCGTCCCTCAAGAACGATTGACGCTAGCGGACTGGTTGCGATGCCAGGTGGAATCGATATGCATTGCCACATCGCTGGTCCGAAGGTCAACGTAGCTCGCAAGATGCGACCGGAAGAAAAACGTAGGGGGGAACAGATGCCCCGGACGAACATCACGCATAGCGGGTCGTTGGGGAGCGTACCGAGCACGTTTGCGACGGGCTACAAGTACGCGGCCATGGGATACACCACTGCCTTCGATGCGGCCATCCCACCGCTCGGAGCTCGACACGCTCACGAAGAATTTGAGGACACCCCGTGCATTGACAAGGGCTTCTATGTGCTCATGGGGAACAATCACTATGTGATGCAGTCTCTCATGAACAAGGAACCTCAAAAACTCAAGGCGTTTATCGGGTGGCTGCTTGCGTCCACCAAGGGATTTGCTCCCAAGCTGGTCAACCCCGGCGGAGTCGAAGTTTGGAAGTCGAAACAGGCCGGCAACGTCAGCGGTCTGGATACGCTCGTCGATCATTTCGAAGTGACTCCTCGCCAGATTATCAAGGGAGTCGCGCAGGCGGCAGCGGAGCTTGCACTGCCCCATCCAGTTCATATTCACTGTAACAATCTTGGCATGCCCGGGAATTGGGAGACCACGCTTGAGACCATGCGAGCATTAGAAGGCCACCGCGGTCACATCACGCACGTTCAGTTTCACAGTTACGGTGGAGGGGCTGGTGACGAAAACACCTTCAATAGCAAAGTCATTCCACTGGCAGAGTACGTCAACGCGAACCCCAATATTACGATCGATGTCGGTCAAGTGTTGTTTGGCGAAACGACCAGCATGACAGGTGACGGTCCATTGGGGTACTTTCTTTCGAAGGTGTACGGCGGCAAGTGGTTCAGCAGCGATACCGAAATGGAATCGGGCTGCGGGATCACTCCGATCAAGTATCGCAACAAATCGCTGGTGCATTCGTTGCAATGGGCGATTGGGCTGGAGTGGTATTTGCTGGTGAAAGATCCGTGGCGTGTCGTCATGAGTACCGACCACCCCAACGGCGGCTCGTTCCTAGCCTATCCTCAAATCATTCGTTTCCTGATGGATCGAACGTACCGAAGAGATATTTTGAAGACTTGCCCGGTAGAGATTTTGCAGCGGTCTTCGCTGTGGGATATTGACCGCGAGTACACGCTCAACGAAATTGCGATCATCACCCGGGCCGGGCCGGCCAAGATCCTGGGTTTGAAGAACAAGGGGCATCTCGGTGCAGGGGCCGATGCAGACATTACGATTTATACGCCGCACGAGAACAAAGAGATCATGTTCGAGATGCCTCGGGTGGTGATCAAGTCGGGGCGAATCATCGTGGAGCAAGGCGAGATGCGTGATACGCTGATCGGAAAGACCCTGCACGTGCAACCGAATTACGATCATGCGGTCGAGACTGATATTCAGGAATGGTTTGAAAGGTACTATTCGATCCGCTGGAGAAATTATCCAGTGGATTTGAGCTATCTGCATGAATCGTGCGTGATCCCGACCTTGTGAAATGGTCGCCTTTCGCTCCGCGAAAGTGCGCCTCGTCAACACACTTTTGCGGAGCAAAAGGCGACAATGTCAATGGGCGACAATGACCTGCCGCTCGAAAAAATATACTTCATCCAAACGCATCCTAACGTTCGCCATACTTACTACGAGTTCCTAATGTCAGAGGCTCCGAATCCTTCGTTGCAACTTAACGGCATCGAGATCATCGATACGTTTGCGGAAGCATTTCCCATCAAAGCAGCTCGACTGATTGTCACGGCCGATAGCCTTCGTTGGGCAACCATCGCCGCGACGGTCATGTGCGGCAACGCCACCAGTGTTATCGCTTGCGATGTGGAAGCCGCCATCGAGCGCACGGTTGCTGTCGGGGAAACGCCTGACGGTCGACCTGGTGTTTCGGTGCTTGTCTTTGGCTTTAGCGTCGAAGCATTGGGCAAGGCGCTGCAGGGGCGAGTTGGCCAATGTATTCTCACAAGCCCGACGTCGGCATGTTACAACGGCATTGCCGATTGCCCCAAGGAAAAGCAGATTCGCATAGGGGGCGCGATACGCTATTTTGGAGATGGTTTTCAGAGCGCCAAAAAATTCGAAGATCGTCGTTATTGGCGAATTCCTACGATGGACGGTGAGTTTGTTTGCGAAGATTACTTTGGAACCGTGACCGGAGTCGCTGGCGGAAACTTAATTATCTGCGGGACCAATT